>JBJEWN010000319.1:0-9541 GCA_051885075.1 Bullifex sp. | reverse complement strand
AATACCTGTACTTATAATAGTCATTCTTAGTTTCCCACACGGCACCTGAATCAAAAGTCGGCAGCGAAGTACCTTTAGCATATTCTTTACCATCATATTTCAGCCATGTGAAGTAATCAGGTTTCAGAGCCACATTACCGAACCTTGGATTGACAAAATTCCCGAAATCCACGGTAACTCTGATGGTATTCTGAAGATTGGACTCAACGAATACGGAGAACAGATCAAAGTTATTCTTTCCTACTTTATCCTCAGTGATCTGAATGGAAGTCAGCCCTATTCCGTTCACATCAGTCCCAGTATTTTTGGAAACCCATTCCTTCACCCATACCTTAATATACCCTTCTGTTGTGTAATTTTTCACTTTATATGCCGATACATCAAATACTGAGGAATCGTTTCCGGCAAAAATCAATGGAATGACAATAAAAATCAGTATAAATGGGATAATCAGTTTCTTATTCACCGCTTACCTCCACTGTCACATTGGAAACATAAGTTCCCGGAATGTATTTTGCCATATCAGGAAATGAATAGAAAAAACCGAAGAAATAATATTCTGCTCCATCGCCTTCGGCTGCAGGACCGTAAAAGCCGGTCAGATCAAAATCACATCCTTCGGCAGGAATATCACTGGCAACAGTACGCTGGGAAACACCCTCGTTGGAAACATAAAGACTGGCAGGCAGTATTTTCGTTGCAATGGCTGTATCAGCAAAAGCTGAAACATGTACATCAACACTGTATAAGGAATATGGCTGTTTGACGGCAAATACCATATAATATGCAAGCTCAGGTGATGTAGATAGGGCTATTGACGGATCCTGAATCTGATTGAGCATTGAGGCAGATGAATTTCTGTCCACGAACATCACTTTGAAAGGATCCTTAATTTCTCTCTTTATCACGAACCTGAAACTTCTTGGATCAGTTCCGGATACATAAGCAGAAAGCGAGGCCAGTATTATTAAAATCATAATGATTCCGGCTAATGTTTTCTTCATCTCTGAGCCTCTCATACTGCTGAAATCGTCACCCCGATCGTACCGTGATATTCACCGCCGGGTGCGGACTTTACATCCGTTTCATACACATAAACTATCAGGGGATATGAAACTGCCCGGTAGCTTCCGCCATCAACCTTAAACTCCTGATTGGTTTTTTGCAGCTGATCCAGGAACGTCTCATTGTAGAAATACAGAGGAATTTCTCCTGTCGAACCGTTTGTCAGGACCTTCTGGTTATTATTGGTTGCCCCGTCAACCTTCCCTACTTCAATTTTTATCTTTACCTCAGTGTTGGTAACGACGGAAAGGAACAGGGGATTATCAACATTGGTAATAATTGTCTTTGAACTGTCTCTGGGAGCTGTCTGGACAGTGGAAAGTACATGCTCATAGGAATCATTGTATTTATTCTGATTCAGTTCAGTTACTCTGGTTATTGCCTTCGAAGTGAAACCCACTGCAAAAGTCGGATCTATCGTTACGCTCTGGGTAAGGGAACCTGAAGCTGATATGCTTTCAGCAAATAAAACATGCGGTAAAAGTGCAAGCAATACCGCAAGAATGATAAGGCCCCTGTGTTTCATGTGAAAATAATATTGCAATGAAAAACATATGTCAAATGATATTGAATAAAATGTGAAAAAAATGTTCTCAAAACGATAAATATCGATGAGAACAAGTTTACTTATGACATACTCAATAAAGTGTGTACACACTTTGTACATAAAAAACCCTCCTTATGGAGTTTCCATGGGAGGGTCTGTTTTCTGTCACATCGTGACGTGCATTTTTTCCTTGATCTGCCTGATGTTCTCGTTTCCGATCTCATTGGCTTTTCTGGTACCTTCGCTGACGATTTCCTTCACAAGAGCAGGATTGGCTTCATACTTAGCCCTGCGCTCCCTCATGGGATCGAGGAGGGCATTGAGCTTCTCGTTGAGAAGCTTCTTGCATGCAACGCATCCCATTGCGGCACTCCTGCACATCGAACAGACATTATCCTTCTCTCCGGCATTGAATGCTTCATGGTAGTGATAAACTGCACACACATCAGGGTTGCCAGGAATCTTCACGCTGATCCTGTTGGTATCGGTCTTTGCGTTCCTTACCTTATTCCAGACCTCTTCGGGAGTGTCCGAAAGATAGAGTGCATTTCCGAGTGACTTACCCATCTTAGTGTTACCGTCCAGTCCGGCAAGACGTGGGACGGAAGACAGTTTATAGTCAGGTACGGTGATGGAGGTTCCATAGAGCTCATTGAACTTTCTGACGAGCTTTCTTGAGAACTCCAGGTGCGGTACCTGATCCTCGCCTACCGGTACGAGATCGGCATTGCAGAACGTGATGTCGGCAGTCTGGGAAACAGGGTATCCCAAAAATCCGTATGTCAGCTTTGAAAAGTCATAGCTGAAATCCCCGTCAGTCTCTCCGAAACCGTAGTTTCTTGACTCACTCTTTATCGTCGGATTGATCAGAAGGTGGTTGACGGTCGTGAGCATCGAATAGAAGATAGTCAGCTCCGCGATCGAAGGAACCATCGACTGCTGAATGAAAGTCACCTTCTCTGGATCAAGTCCTGCGGCAATGTTGTCCATCGCAACATTGTAGATGCTTTCGTTTATGAGTTCAGGTCTGCTGAAGTGTGTGGTCAGCGCCTGTACGTCCGCGATCAGGATGAAGGTCTCATACTGATCCTGAAGCTCGACACGGGTCTTGAGTGACCCGACATAGTGACCGATATGAAGCTTTCCGGTCGGTCGGTCCCCGGTTAGAATCCTTTTCAATTGTCTCCCCCGCATTTGCAGTTTCCGCAGCTGCAGCCGCCGTCATGCGGGTGGTCGGTGCAGTAATACCCCGAACCATGATAGACGACAGCGACATCCCCATATACCCTCTTAAGGGAATCATGGGTGCCGCAGTAAGGACAGTCAGTGAGGGGAGCATCCGTGATGCTCCTCTCCTTGTCAAATACTTTGTCACAGCTTTTGCATCTGTAAGTATAGATCGGCATTTTAAATCAAACTCCCGCTAGCCATTTTTATCTGCTCCTCAAAGGCCGCAAGATCAGCTTCGCTCATCACACGGTCCCTTACGAGCACTCTGTCACCCTCCGCCATGTACTGCTGTCCGAGCACCTTGAAATCGGGCTTTCCGCCATTTCTCCTGATCTCGGCAACGACCTGGTTGCGGAGCAGTGTGTTAAGGGTCTTTGCAAGACTTTCGCTTTTCATCGTGATATCGGCATTGAGATAAAAGACGCCTTCCTTCTCAACGACATACATCACCGCATCACTCATCTGGACGATGACGGTTATGGGAATCTCAAAGCCAAGCTGTATCATCGTTCTCGGGCTTCTCACATACAGCCCCATGACGCTTTCCCCGATGAGGGCAGCCTTGTCGGCACTTATGTTGATTACCCTGTTCTTTATGGTTCTGTCATAAAGCTCAGGATAGCTGTCGTTCGAGAACAGGATGACACCGCTTACCGGAGATGCCACCTCGATCGTGTTTTCCTCATTGGTGTAGAACTTCACCCCATCTTCCTTCACCCTGGAAAACTCTTTTGAAAAGCCAAGTCCCGTATTTATCGTGAACTTGCTGTAGTCCCCTTCCACTGCACCTGATACATTCATCGATGCAATGTCCGCGGGATACGGATCATCCTCAGCATACTCATCCTTTGACAGTGACACCGACACGCGGGTGCTTTTGTCAAGGAGGGAAGTAAGAAGGGAATCATCCACGCCCAGAATGGAGGGCCTGACAGCCCTCGCCTTCTGAGTATCAACAGTAACAACGATTTCAGCCTCCTCTCCCATAGCCTGGAAATAGTATCCATCCTCAAATACGTGCGTGTTCGTACATGAGGCGAGAAGTGCCGTCATAAGCACTGCGATGACCTGAAAGAGGTGGTTCTTTTTCACTTTTTCTCTACCTTTACCTTTACTTTTTCTTCTCCGCACTCAGATTCTTCACCGTCATTGTCAGCAATCGTCATCCCGTCGGCAAGCGTCTCATTGGAGATGTATGCGGCAAAATGCTCAAATGCCTTATTGGCAGTCTCACTGCCGAAGACAGTGAGCGTGATATGATCCGATACGGCAAGATTCATTTCCTTTCTCTTTGTCTGGACCGATCTGACAAGGTCCCTGGATAGACCTTCCTCAAGAAGCTCAGGTGTGATCTCGGTATCGAAACCGACCGTGAGGGCTCCGTCATTGACGACCTTCACGTTCTCCTTCTCGCTTCTCTGGACGAGGATGTCATCCTTTGTGATGTCAATCGTTCCGGCAGAGTATGTGACGCTCTCAGCCTTACCGTCGAGGATTGCCGCGATGGTTTCGGATGAGAATGCCTGAATCATGGAAGCAACTTCCTTCATGCTCTTTCCGAGTCTGGAACCGAGCACTTTGAAGTTTGCCTTGCATGAATATGACACGAGGGCTGACTCATCACTCTCAAGAACGACCTTCTTGACATTGAGTTCCTCCCTGATGATCTCGCTGTCCTTTTCAAGGATTGCCCTGTCCTCATCATCCCTGTCAACGATGAAGTAGGACTTCAGCGGCTGACGGACCTTGAGGTTTGAACTTGCCCTGAGGGAGCGGCCCATTGCAACAGCCTTCATGACGAGGCTCATTTCCTTCTCAAGCGCACTGTCCCTCTCGCTCCCGGAAGCGACCGGGTAGTCACAGAGATGGATTGACTCGGGCATATCAGCTGTCCTGAGGTTCTGATAGATTTCCTCTGTCACGAACGGGATGACGGGGCATGCGACCTTGGTGAAGGTCATGAGGACCTTGTAGAGGGTGTCATATGCACTCTTCTTGTCCTGATCGCTCTCGCTCTTCCAGAATCTCCTTCTGGATCTTCTGATGTACCAGTTGTTGAGGTCATCGATGAATGCAACTATTGCCTGGCACACAGCCTGTACGTCATATGAATCGAAGGCTTTGGTCACATCCTCAACTAGGCGGTTCGTCGCACTTATGATCCACCTGTCAAGCGGGTTTTCCAGCTTGTCAAACGGTGTTTCGGAGGGCACGTAACCATCAATGTTCGCATATGTCACGAAGAATGAATATGCGTTCCAGAGCGGCAGCAGCAATGTCTTGATGACTTCGCTTACGCTGTCCTCGCTGAACTTGAGGTCATCTGCCTTGACAACCGTTGAGTTGAGAAGTGCGAAGCGGAGTGCATCGGCACCGTACTTTTTAACGATCTCCATCGGGTCAGTGTAGTTGTGGAGGCTCTTGCTCATCTTCTTGCCGTCGGCGGTGAGCACGATGCCTGAACAGATACAGTTCAGGAATGCGGGCTTGTCGAAGATACCGGCCGCGATGACTGTCAGTGAGTAGAACCAGCCTCTTGTCTGGTCGAGACCTTCGTTGATGAAGTCCGCCGGGAAGTTCTTCTCGAACCTTTCCTTGTTCTCGAACGGATAGTGCATCTGGGCATAGGGCATGGAACCTGACTCAAACCAGCAGTCGAGTACGTCAGGGATACGTCTCATCGTACCCTTTCCGTCGGGGCTGGGCCAGGTGATGTTATCAACGAAGTGCTTGTGGAGGTCGGTTACCTTCACGCCGCTCTTTTTTTCCAGCTCCTCGCATGAACCGATGACTTCGATATAATCAGATCCGTCACACTTCCAGACAGGGATCGGGTTACCCCAGAATCTGTTACGGCTGATGGCCCACTCGCGCGCACCCTCAAGCCACTTGCCGAAGCGGCCGTGCTTGATGTGGTCCGGGACCCATGTGATCTGCTCGTTTGCCGCAAGCATCTTCTCCTTGATCTTGGGAACATCAACGAACCAGCAGCTCATTGCCCTGTAGATGAGGGGTGCACCGGTTCTCCAGCAGAAGGGATATGAGTGGAGGTAGTTCTCCCTCTTCACAAGTTTTCCATGGTCCTTAAGCCACTGGATGATGGGCTTGTCGGCATCCTTTACGAAAACGCCTTCCCAGTCGGGAACTTCGGATGTGAACTTACACTCCTCATCGATGGGACACACTGTGGGAATTCCCGTACCCTTAAGTACCTGATAGTCCTCCTCACCGAAACCGGGAGCTGTATGAACGATACCGCAGCCGTCCTCTGTCGTGACATGGTCCCCGCAGACAACGACGAAGGCACCCTGTGCCTTGAGGTCGGCAAAGTAAGGGAAGAGAGGCTCGTAGGTCATGCCCTTAAGCTCGGAGCCCTTCACTTCACGCACGATCCTGTAGTCCTTCTCATCCTTGTAGTACTTTCCGATAAGTGCCTTCGCCAGGTAGTAGAAGTCATGGCTTTCCAGATCCTCAACCTTGACGTAGTCAATATCCGGTCCAACGCAGAGTGCGAGGTTTGAAGGAAGCGTCCAGGGTGTGGTCGTCCAGGCAAGGAAATATGAATTTTCCTCACCGTCAACTGCAAAGCGGATCGTTACCGCGGGATCAACGACATCCTTATAACCGCCGAGGTTGACTTCCATGTTTGAAAGAGGACATGCAAGTGCGGGTGAATAAGGCAGGATGTTGAAGCCCTCATAGATGAGGCCCTTGTCATAGAGTGTCTTGAAGACCCACCAGATGGACTCCATGTAATCCTTGTCCATCGTTCTGTATCCGTTCTCGAAATCGACCCAGCGGCCCATTCTGTTTACGGCTTCTTCCCACTCTTTCGTATATTTCAGAACCGAAGAGCGGCACTTCTCGTTGAAGCGGTCAACACCATATTCGACGATCGCGCGGTGACCGGAGATGCCGAGTTCCTTCTGAATGAGGCTTTCGACGGGAAGTCCGTGGCAGTCCCATCCGAATCCCCTGACGACCTTCTTGCCCTTCATGGTCTGATAACGGGGGATGGCATCCTTGATCGTGCCGGGAACGAAGTGTCCGAAATGAGGGAGGCCCGTTGCGAACGGAGGTCCGTCATAGAAGACATATTCGTTGTCCGCGCTTCTCATATCGACTGACTTTCTGAAGATGTCGTTCTCTTTCCAGAAACTGAGAACTCCTTCCTCCATGGTCGCAAAATCAACTTTATTGTTTACGCTCTTGAACATTGTATGATCTCCTAAAAGATATTGTTCTCATGTTATTCCATACGCTCATTTTATTCAATATAAACGAGCCCCGGGCACAGGCCTGAAGCCACTCACACGGAATTGAAAAAAGGATGTTTATCACATAAAATCAGAGCGAGATGAAAAGATATGTGTTCACGAAAGACATCATAAGTCTCGGAAAGAGGTTTTCCGAAGCGGGACATAAGCTCTATATAGTAGGAGGTGCCGTCAGGGACTATCTCTTAGGCCGTGAAAACCACGACTATGATTTCACGACGGATGCAACCCCGGAGGAAGTCATGGCTATGTTTCCCTCCTCCACCATCCCTACAGGCATAAAGCACGGGACGGTAACGGTGCTTTACAGGAAGGAAGCCTACGAGATCACGACATTCCGCACGGAAGGATCTTACAGTGACGGAAGACACCCTGACAGCGTCTCCTTCGTCCGTGACCTTGAGGAGGACCTTTCCAGACGTGACTTCACCGTGAATGCATTTGCCGCCTCCACGGAGAACGGTACCATCATAGACCTCCACGGAGGTCTTGATGACCTTAAGAACGGAACTATAAGAGCCATCGGAAATCCGAAGGACCGCTTTGATGAGGATGCACTCAGGATGCTAAGAGCTGTGCGCTTTGCCTCAAAGCTTGGTTTTGAAATTGAGGAAAACACGTTTGAAGCGATAAAAAGGGATGCAGAGAGGATAACCCTCATCTCAAAGGAACGCATCAGGGAGGAATTCTTCCGCCTCATCGACAGCCCTGAACCCGCAAGGGGACTTGAACTTCTGAGGACATCAGGCCTTCTTTCATACATCCTTCCCGAGCTTGAAGACACCTTCGGTTTTGAACAGCTCGGAATGCATACGGATGATGTTTACCATCACACTCTGAAAGCACTCGAGGTGGCTGAACATCTCGGATACAGCCTTGCAGTCAAGCTTGCGGTTCTCTTCCATGATCTTGGAAAAACTGAAGCAAGACGCGGGGACATGGAAGATGGATACACATTCTACGGACACGAGAACATCTCTGAGAAAATAGCTGAAAAAACGCTTAAAACACTGAAATGCTCCACTGAGGAAATAAGAAAGACATGCTGCCTCGTTAAGAACCATATGTTCGCATACACTCCCGAGTGGTCTGACAGTGCAGTGAGGCGCTTCATCATCAGGGTTGGACTTAAGGACATCCCGGAGCTTTTCGACGTAAGACGATCGGATGCGCTCTCGATGGATCCGAAAGCCGACTTCACGCTGCTTAACTCATTTGAGGAGCGAATAAGGAATGAAGCTGAAAAACAGAGTGCGATGACACTCCGTGATCTGGCGGTAAACGGAAACGACCTTAAAAATGAGAAAATCGCGGAAGGCAGAAAGCTCGGTCAGGTACTGAATTACCTCCTTGATGAAGTAATTGAGGATCCTTCACTCAACGAAAGGGAAAAACTCATTAACCTTGCCAGAATCCAGGCATCAAGGCTTGAGTGAATAATCAGGCAGACAAAGAAACCACCGTTGACATACTGTCTGAAGGCCACAGAATGCTTCTCATCTGCCTGAAACCGGAAACGGAAGTTTTTCACTATGATGACATTCTGAACATTTAGATTCAGTATTTGTTGATAGTATTTAAGTGCCATTACATAATAAGATTATTACAATCACTTTTTCAGGAGGAAATATGATTATTCGTCCATCAGCAGCTATTCGCCAGAACTACAACGAGGTTGCAGACATGTGCAGAAAAACAGCGGAGCCAATATTCCTCACAAAAAACGGAGAGGGTGATTTTGTTGTTTTGGATATAGAAACATACAACCGCAGGGAAAAGATGCTCAGGCTGAGAGAAGAACTGATTGCAGTCGAAGAAGACAGACTTGCAGGTAGAAACGGATGCACACTTGATGAGCTTGATTGTTATCTTGATGACATAATTTCAGAAGTATAAACCTATGGCAGGTAAGAAGTATAAAGTGATAGTATCTGACAGGGCTAAGCGAATGCTTGGAACGCATATCCGTTTTGAATCAGAACTGGCCGTTCTTATACTTTTCGACAAGTTTGAGGAATTCTGGAATAGAAAGAGAACACTTTGCTGCCGCCTTTTCCAGGGGGTATTCTCCATCGATGTACAGTTTGATAAAGGTCTTACGCTCTCCACGAGCCTCTCCACGAGCCTCTCCACGAGCCTCTCCACGTGCTTCTCCACGTGCTTCTCCACGAGCCTCTCCGAATAAAACGCCTTCCTGAAAACTGCTTCTGCGGATCATCTGTGAATATGTACACATCTTAATGCTCTCCTCTACTGCGAAATGTGAAAGACCATACCGGTCCCTGAGAATTCTTTTCTTCTCTTCCTGATCATATTGTGTCGAAAAAACCGCCCAAAGGCAAGATAAAGCTTCTTCAAGCGCCTTATCTCCTCCCGCGATTGACAGGTCCAGTGTTTTATCACTGCCGTCCTTCTTCATGAA
>JBJEWN010000318.1:0-2312 GCA_051885075.1 Bullifex sp. | reverse complement strand
AAGGTCGTAATAAACATCGTCCCCGTAACGATCCCACGAAAGGCGGATGTTATTTACATTCACCTCTGCATTCATGGCGGCAGAGGCCCCCATGAGCACGATGAATGCCATCATCATTAATGTTATGTACTTTTTCATTTCTTTTTTCTCCTGAAAGACAATGGCACCATGTGACGGCACCATCATGCCATGTATGCGGACAAAAGCACTTGCCCTTTCAAAACACAACAGTTAAGCTATATTTTATGAAAAAATTCATTGTTGTGCTAGTTTGTTCCCTGTTACTCCTCAGCTGCACTGTTACAGAGCATGCATCACTCTCTTCCGGTACGAAGGGAACATCACTTACCGATATATATGTTGAGGATTACTTCATCGATGTCCTCACCGATTTCGCAGAATTCATGCCTGCCTCAGACGAGACCATCATGGACAGTGCGATCTCGACATTCGCCTCCCAGCTCAATGACGCACCTTCAGCAACAAGGGTTGCCGCAGTCAAAAGTGACGGCAACAACTACAGTGTCCATTTCGACTTTTCCTCATTCGAAAAGCTTGCATCAGAGCTTTCCGGCGGGAAGAGCAGCACCATCATAAAGCAGGGACCGAACAGTCTTTCATTTTATGTCGACATCGACAACTACGAGGAACTGGAAGCGGTCGTTCCTTTCCTTGCCGATCCGAACATCGAGGTATTCCTTGCCAAATACAATATCGGTTACAGCGAGGAAGACTACATGGACATGATCGTCTTCTCACTGGGAGAGGAGGCTCCCGAGTCACTCAGAAACAGCATGATAACGATTGACATCACTCTTCCCGGAAAGGTTTCCGCAGTGACGGGAGCAGTGAAGACATCCGACACGTCAGTACGCTATGCCTTCCGGCTCATCGACTTTCTGCTGCTTTCATCCCCGCTCAGCTTCAATGTAACCTGGAAGTAGGGATTTTTCGTTGACAGCTTTAAGTCATAAATGATATTTTCAATAATGATATACCTGTCAGGATGACAGGAATGCCAATATGTGTAATTAAAAAGGAAAAAGAAATGGCTGACACAGAAAAGAATGTCGACTTTAAGAAGGGTGCAAAGACAGCCGAAGCAAAAGTCGAAGCAAAGAAGTCAAAGAAAAGTCTTGCCTGGTGGGCAGGCGTCGTGATCCTCATCCTTATCTCGATAACGTTCGTTCTTCCGGCTACCGGAATCGGAGCCCTTTTCGCAGAGGACAGCATTGTCTTCGGTAAATACAACGGCGAAAAGATCGAATACAAACCCGGCAACTACTTCGGCTCTCAGGTAAACTCCCTTGCCAGCCAGTATGATTCCCTCGACATGAGCAGCATGTACTCCATCTGGTATCAGGCTTATCAGAGCACCGTACTCCAGACAGCGCTCAACCAGGAAGCCGCAAAAGCAGGCATCAAAGCCAGCGATTATGCAGTTAACCAGTACATTCTTGATGCAGGTTTCTACAACAATGAGGAAGGCGTCTTTGATAAGACAGTTTACGACAGCCGCACTCAGGCAGAGCGTGAAACCGTATTCAGAAACGTTAAGGATGCAATTCCCGGAATGACGGTTGCCAACGACTATACAACGATCCTTTCATCCGATGCGGAAAAGGATTATGTCGCGACGGTAAGTGCAACCGGCAGGACATTCGAGTACATCGCATTCGGACCGGAAACATATCCCGATGAGGAAGCAGCCGCATATCTGCTTTCAAATCCTCAGCCTTTCACCAAGGTTTCACTCTCTATTGCAACAAAAGCCACTGAAGAGGAAGCAAAGGTCCTGATGGATGAGATCGCAGCAGGAACAAAGACCTTTGAGGAAGCCGCACTCAATGATTCAACGGACACATTCGCTTCCCAGTCCGGAAAGGTCGGTGACATTTATTTCTACAACCTCAAGTCAACGGTAGGCAGTGAGGATACCGCAAACCAGATCTTCTCAACCGCAGCAGGCTCACTTGCAGGTCCTTACATGACAGCATACGGCTACTCCGTATTCCGTGTTGATGAAGCACCCTCAATGGCCGACGCATCCGACAGCGGCGTTCTGTCAGTCGTCAAGAGCTACATTGCTTCCAACAGTCCGGACCTTGTGACACCGTATGCAGAGGCAGCGGCAAACGAATTCTATAATAATCCTGACTTCATCTATACTGATCTGATGGTCAATGAGGTATCATCCACACCGGCAAATCCCAATTCAAGCTCTTTCATGGGCTCATTCCTCTATTCCGATGCGGCAGGTCTGCTTTCAACGGCAGCAGCTGACAGTGCTTATCTCAAGGCACTCTATACCG
>JBJEWN010000317.1:0-2316 GCA_051885075.1 Bullifex sp. | reverse complement strand
AGTATCAGCAACAGAAAACAATTGCAATTTCATTTATATGATTATACTATGAAACAGTGCAAAAATACCTGACTCTCAATCATGAGAAATTCATTCTGAACTACCACCTGATCTTCTCAACCAAATACTTGAGGAAAATCCTGTCTCCGATAAAGGATGACCTGTTCATGTCATTCCTGAGTTTAGGACTTAAAACACCCCCATTAAATTGCTAATTCACCCCGGAGCAAAGAATTCCGGGGTTTCTTTTTGCTCAAAACAGTATATTATTTGTCCTCTTGTAGGCTCTTGTACTTCTTGCATGGCATAAAAATGTATGTTACTATCAGTAAAGAGGAGTACTGGGCCATGTATGTAGCTGTCACCGGCAGGAAAGGATATGAGCAGGTTGAGGTAAAGGAGTCAGTAAGGATTCCGGGAGGAGGAAAGAAGCAGTATACGGTCGAGAGGCACGGAAGCCTTAAGAGCCTCCTTGAAAAGGATCCTGAGTATGTGGAGAAGCTCAGGGCACGGCTTGAAAGCGAAAGAAAGACAAAGAAGGATGAGAATAAGAAAGAGACCATGGCAGTCTACCCAAGGGAGATAAACACGGTCGATGACCAGAGACCGGGCTTTGCCTTCGGCCACATGATAGTGAAAAAGCTTTGGACAATGATGAAGCTTGATGAGTTCTTCGATGAGAATGTCACTTCCCGCAATAAGGAGGAAGTCATCAATGCGGTATACGTGCTCCTTGCTTCCAGGCTCGGCAATCCCGCAAGCATACTTAAGACATCGGTAAGGCATAAGGGACAGGCAGGCATCCAGTGCGTTACGCTGGATGTGCTCTATTCGGTACTGGATGTGCTTTCGGACTGTCAGGATGCACTCATCGAGCATCTGGGCGAGTATTTCAGAAAGAATACCTCAAGGAAGATGGATACTGTCAGTTATGACGTCACCAACTACTACTTTGAAAGCACGAAGGAAGGACAGCTGAGACTCTTCGGGTATTCCAAGGAGCACAGGAACAACGAGGTGCTTGTGGTTATGGGCCTTCTCATAGACTCAAACGGCATTCCGGTTACCATGAGGCTGTTTCCGGGAAATACCATGGACCAGAACACGCTGCAGGATTCGGTTGACTCACTGCAGAAGCTTTACGGCTTCGAGAAGATAACAGTCATAGCCGACAGGGGAATGAACTGTAAGGAAAACCTGATATTCCTTTCCGACAAAAACCACCATTTCATCATAAGCTATACACTTAAGAAATGTGCAGAGAAGCTCAGGAAACAGTGTCTCAGCGGCGGATGGGATACCACTCAGGAGGATGATGACGGATGCATCGTTTATGCAACCAAGGTACTGGACACCACGGTAAGCGCAAAGGTGCTTATGAGTGATGAGGAAAGGGAGAAAGTGAAGAAGGAGCGCTCCGCCCAGCATAAGAAGGGAGCAACACCCAAGTACAAAAACGTTGAGGTTGCGGCAAAGCTTCATGTCTCATACAGTGCCAAAAGAGCTGCAAAGGATGCCGCTGACAGGGCAAGGGCTGTCGCCAAGGCTGAGAAGAAGATTGCGGACGGTACCGCCTCACAGGCCTTCAGGTATGGTTCCAACAGGTATTTCACCATGGACAGTGAGTGCCATGTGACGGGAATTGACAAATCGAAGATCGCGGAAGAGGAAAAATGGGACGGATATTACGCAGTCATTACCGACAATGAGGAGCTTTCATCCGACCAGGTAATGAGCATGTACACAACCCAATGGAAGATTGAGGAGTGTTTCAGAATACTCAAGACGGATCTTGAGGCAAGGCCGGTAAGGGTATTCAGGGATGACCACATAAAAGGTCACTTCGTTCTCTGCTATCTGGCACTCTGCGTCATAAGGTATCTTCAGTACCTGCTCAGGACAAAACATGATACCGAGATGAGCGCAGAAAGGATAATGGATGCCATTTCGGATCCCAGGGTAGTGGCTATGGGCAGATATCCCAAAATCCTTCTTGTGCCGCAGAATCTTAATGAGGACTTCATCTTCCTCATTGACAAGCTCGGCTTCAGGAAACTTTCATCCGAGATGACCATTACCCAGTTCAGAGCGGCCACGAAACTTGACCTGAATCCACAGCTGAAAGAGCTGAGTTAAGAGGACATTTTTCATTTCTCATTTTCATCAAAAAACCTCATTCTACGCGCTGGAATGAGGTTTTTCAGCATTTTATGGCTCAGAAAGTCCTAAACTCGGGAAAGAATGACCTGTTCATGTCATTTAGGAGAGCAGAGAACATGCAGGGCAAATGGAAGATGGAATACATGGAAGCGGATG
>JBJEWN010000316.1:0-2325 GCA_051885075.1 Bullifex sp. | reverse complement strand
AGAACATCTATCACTTTTCATCCCCGACTGACATTCACATCACGAAAAGCGGTGACATAGCCTTATCAGTGATAAGGGTGCTTCCCGAGATAAACAGGGAAAAGCAAAGCGAAATAGAGGCACTCTTTTCATGAAATCCTGGGAGGACATATGCAATCGCTGCGGCCTGTGCTGCATGAACAAGGCAGTCACAAAGGACTTCCTGATACTGGACACATCATACCCGTGTGAATTCCTGGATGCTGAAACAAAACTGTGCACGGTCTATGACACCCGCTTTAAGGCGTGTGGGAGGTGCAGGAAGGTAACACCCTTCATGGCTGCATTCTCTCCTGTCCTCCCCTCAACCTGTGCCTATGTCCGACTCTTCAGGAAGTACCATATCCGCTTTTCAAAGAAGCAAACGGTAATAACCGAAGGTTTCTTCAATCCGGATAAGGAAACAGAGTTCAGGGAGAGCTGAACTTCCTATTGGATAAAACACCCAAAAGGAATATAATTCCTGCCATTATGAAAGAATTAACAGCAAATCAGTTAAGACAGATGTATATTGATTTCTTCGTGTCAAAGGGACACCGCCAGATTTCAGGCGCATCCCTTATCCCGGAGAATGACCCGACAGTGCTTTTCACCACCGCAGGAATGCACCCCCTGGTGCCCTACATCCTCGGTCAGGAGCACCCTGCAGGAAACAAACTTGTTGACTACCAGAAGTGCATCAGGACCGGAGACATCGATGCAGTCGGTGACCCGCACCACCTTACATTCTTTGAGATGCTCGGTAACTGGTCACTTGGAGCCTATTTCAAGGAAGAAGCAATTGAATACAGCTTTGAATTCCTGACAAAGTACCTCGGTATCGATCCTGAGAGACTGTCCGTGACAGTCTTCAGGGGTGATGACGAGGTTCCCCGTGATGATGTCGCAGCCGCAAAGTGGGAGAGTCTAGGCATCAGCCGTGACAGGATCTACTTCATGCCCAGGGAAGACAACTGGTGGGGGCCCGCAGGTGAAACAGGTCCCTGCGGTCCTGACAGTGAGATGTTCATCGATACAGGCCGCCCCGCATGCGGTCCCGACTGCAAGCCGGGCTGTAAGTGCGGCAAGTACTTCGAGATCTGGAACGACGTCTTCATGGGTTACAGAAAGGAAGAAGACGGCACCTTCCGGGAAATGGAGAGAAAGTGCATCGATACCGGTATGGGTATTGAGCGCACTATCGCAATCCTTCAGGGCAAGAAGAGTGTCTATGAGACAGAGGTATTCCAGCCCATCATCCATAAGATCGAGGAGCTTACCGGAAAGAAGTATGGGGAAGCAGAGGAAGATGACATGTCAATCCGCATCATCGCGGACCATGTCAGGACATCATGCTTCATCCTCGGAGACCAGAGAGGCATGGCTCCTTCCAATGTGGGACAGGGTTACATCCTCCGCCGTCTTATCAGAAGGGCTGTAAGGCACGGCAAGAAGCTCGGTATCGAGAACCACTTCCTCAGCGTTCTCGCTGAAGTGGTGCTTGGTCTTTACGGGAATGCATACCCTGAACTCGAAGAGCACAGGGATTTCATCTTCACGGAGCTTGAGAAGGAAGAAGCAAAGTTCTCAGACACACTGGTAAAAGGTGAGCGTGAATTTGAGAAGATGCTTCCCAACCTCATGAAGGGTGCTTCCAGGGAGATTTCGGGACGCCTTGCATTCAAGCTCTATGATACCTACGGTTTCCCCATAGAGCTCACTGTTGAACTTGCAAAGGAGCACGGTTTCACCGTTGACGAGAAGGGCTTTGCCGAAGCATTCGAGAAGCACCAGCAGATCTCAAGGGCAGGTGCCGAAGGTACCTTCAAGGGTGGTCTTGCAGACAACAGTGAGGCAACAACGGCACTGCATACCGCAACACACCTTCTTCACAAGGCTCTCTGTGTCGTCCTTGGCGGTTATGTAAAGCAGCTGGGATCAAACATCACCGCTGAGCGTCTCCGATTCGACTTCAACAACCCCGCACCCCTTACCAAGGAACAGCTGAAGCAGGTTGAGGACATCGTCAATGAGCAGATTCAGAAAGATCTTCCCGTCGTGTGCGAGACAATGACGCTTGAGGAAGCAAGAGCCCTCGGTGCCGCAGCACAGTTTGATGCCAAGTACGGTGAGAAGGTTAAGGTTTACTCCATCGGAGACTTCTCCAAGGAAGTATGCGGAGGCCCTCATGTCGAACATACAGGCAATATGGGACACTTCGTCATAAAGAAGGAACAGTCCTCCTCCGCAGGTGTCAGAAGAATCAAGGCCGTACTTTCTTCTCTTTCTAATTTTATTGAGAATATT
>JBJEWN010000315.1:0-2336 GCA_051885075.1 Bullifex sp. | reverse complement strand
TAATACCCGTATCATCAAAAGCTTTCTCATCACTTCCCCCAGTAAACATACTTTCTCTGGTCAGAGAGGATGATGTGGTCAGGACCGCTTATTGCGGTCGCGGCATAGTAGAACCCGGTCTCCTCAGTCTTACCGTCTTCGTATGTGAATTTGATCGTCCCGTTTGCTTCCGTAATCCCATAGGTCCTGTACATAACCCTGTATGTCCCCTTCTTCAGTGAAGCACCCGTTCCGGATTCAATACGGGAAAAAGTGCCTTCCCTGCTGTCGAAAGTGTAAAGTATGGTGTATTCCCCCATGGACATGTCCGCGTCATTTTCAAAGTACGCAAACTTTCCCGATATGCAGTTCGGGAGGGATGAATCGAACTTGGGCATGAGCCCAAGTACTCCGTTTATTTCCTCGCACCCTGTCAGGGTCAGAAGGATTATCAGCAGAGGCATAATCAGCTTTTTTCTCATTTCACCTTCACCTCATATTCCCTTGTTTCCCCGCTGTATGAATACTCGAGGATGTATGATCCCGTGAAAGCCTTGTTGGACACCGAGATTTTATCAAGCCTTACCTTTGCGGGATACATTCCCGTTATGGTGAATCCTCCCGTGGAGGATGATGCACTTCCAGTCCCCGATGCATTCACATGCATTTCATAGCTTCCGGTGGTGGCGAAGGAGGCACTCTCACCGAAATTATCATAGGTGAACCAGATGGCACCGCCGATACCTTCCATCTCTGCCTTATAGTGAAGCTGCCCGCCCCTGAAGTGGTCCTTCTCATCGGCAGTTCCAAGAGCCTTCATCTGGGTTGAAAGGTCACTGGCATTGCCGTAGCCAACCATTATTGCCAGGTTGCTCTTCTTCCAGTACTGTCTGTATTCGGATGGCACGTAGGTCTGTTTATCCCACGGCCTCATCGATACGGATTCATAGATGTCGATGAATACTTCGGGAGTTATGGCACCGTAGGCATCGCCTGAGTGCATTACTGAGCCGAGCGTACGGCCGAACGGATCTGAAGTGTCTATGAAGTAATCATAGGTGACCAGAACATCTCCCGTGGTATCGGTATAGCTCTTTCCCCCTGCGATCTGAATATGCTTTTCACTGCCGTCAGAGCCCTTTCTGGTCAGAATCCTTTCACCTTCATACAGGCTGTCCCAGGTAATCATTACGGGGTATACCCCGTTTCCGTTAGCAACCTGAGCGTCGGAAGGAAGTTCATTCACTGATCCCTTTATGGCTGTCACCGGTTCGGGAAGGAAAGCAACCTTATCACTTGAGTTTTTCCCTGATGACAGAGCACCGAGTGATACCGAGACCTCGGCATACCAGATCTCACCCATCTCGCTTTCCCTCGTTACATTCCTGCTTACTTCATAGAATTTTCCGGTGACGTTACATTCATTCATGGAACAGGTATCAAGTACTCCTCCGTCCTTACTGAAGACAGTGATGTTATAGACATACTTTTCCTCCCTCTCCTCATCACCTGTTCCCACAGGTTCCGTGAACATCACCTGGTAACCTATGCGGTTATCCGTTTCAGCAGGGCTGAGGGTTACTGAAGGCACCTTTGACAGGATATACCCTGTCTTCACGCATGCAGGTGATGAACCGATGTCATTGTAGGCAATGACGGAATATGTGTAGAGAGTATTCTCCCTCACATCAGTGTCAGTATAGGTGTAATAACCATTATCATCCGCTTCAGGAAGCGTGCTGCCGTACTCTTCAGAGAAGATCACCATCTCAGAAGATCCGGGGCTGTACCGTCTTATGACGTACCTGACATCATCTCCCGTGGCCCTGAAGGTGATCGAGACACCGTCTGCGGAATCACCTTTGGTAATATGGGAAATGGCCGGTGTACCGGGGGAACCCGGTACGAACGTATAACCGGAACGGGGAAGACTGATCTTAGCGGTATTGCCCGTGGGACCGACGCCCTCTATCGCAAAGTACAGCTCCTTCCCTGCTTCCTTACCTTCATCTATGGGGTATGAGTATCCGAGGACGGGAGAAACTGCATCGGCCTGAACGGTTGCCACATACTCGCTTTCGAGACCTGATACGGATGAGTTTGATGATCTGTATATCCGGTAAGACTCGACATTGGGCATCTGCTGCCATTCAAGCTCTATGCTGCTTATGCTCGTTCCCTTGGATGCGGATATCGTTACAGGGGATGAAAGAATCGTACCGGTTGCTTCAGCTGATACCTTTCCCGTCCGGCCTTCGAAGGTATGTGCGGTGACACGGTAGTGATAATACATACCCGCTTCAAGCTCATCCGTGTCGGTATACTGCGTGTAAGGCACTGATACTTCCAGCTGTTTC
>JBJEWN010000314.1:0-9694 GCA_051885075.1 Bullifex sp. | reverse complement strand
TTCAGGTTCTCAAGGCCGAAGGAAATGTTCTTAGTCACGGTCATGTGGGGCCACAGGGCATAGTTCTGGAACAGGAATCCCACATCGCGCTTGCTTGCCGCGATGTCGATTCCTTTCTCAGAGGAGAAAACGACCCTGTCATTGATCGTGATCTCACCCTCGGTGGGTGTCTCAAGACCTGCTATCATCCTCAGGGTTGTGGTCTTGCCGCAGCCTGAAGGACCGAGAAGCGTGATGAATGACCTGTCCTCTATTACCAGTGAAAGGTTGTCAACGGCAGTGAACTTACCGAATCTCTTTGTTACGTTTTTCAATACAATCTTTGGCATTGTCTTTCTCCTGTTAACTGTTTCCGCCGATACCTTTATCGATGGATGCTCCCGTCAGTTTGTTGACGATGAGGTTGAAGCTCACGACGATCACGATGATGATCAGGTTGATCGCGTTCGCATACTGGTTCCAGCCCTTCTCGTTGTACTGGAAGAGCAGTGTGGTGAGGATTCTCGTTGAAGGGGATACGAGAAGGATGAAGAGCGAAAGCTCCCTCATGCATGAGATGAAAGGAAGAAGGTAGCCCGAGAGGAAGCTGGACTTCTGAATCGGAATGATGATCCTGGTCATCCTCCTGAACCATGAGATGCCCTGGATCTCCGCGGCTTCCTCAATCTCACCGGAAAGCTGAAGCATCGCATTGATGCCGCTTCTTGAAGCAAACGGGAGGTATTTTACCGATCCGCAGAGGGCCAGCAGTGCGAATGAACCGTAGAGGGGAGGTATGAAGCCTCTTCTGACTGCGAACATCGAGAGATAAATGGCACCGAATGCCATGGCTGGCATGAGGTAGGGGAAGAAAGTGATGTTGTTCACGACTGTCGCCAGGTGTGATCCTCTCTTCTTTGCTATTGCGTATCCGGCAAGGATGCCAACCGTTCCTGCAACCAGTGACACGACGACCGATAACTTCAGAGAGTTCATGAGTCCCGTGTAAATTGACCTGTTCCTGAGAATTCCGGGCTCACTGTTGGCGATGTCAGCCCTTCCTTCACCGATCCAGAACTCGGTTGTGAAGTTGCTGAATGAGTAGTCACCGGGAGCCATGATGAAGGACTCGACCGCAAATGAGATGAGCGGTACGATGGCGATCACGAGCAGTATGAAGATGAACAGCACGGTAAGGGGTGTGCGGGCCTTTTTCAGGTTCACAAGCGCAATATTGCTGCTCTTTCCCGTTACGGTTGTGTAAGCCTTCCTCCGTCCCGTGATCCACTGGTTAACCATGAGGATCCCGACACCGATGACGATCATGACAAGGGCCATGATATAGCCGTAGCCGGGATTCATTCCGTTAAGGGTCCTGTACATCTGCGTGGTCAGTACGTTGTACCTCACCGGAGTGCCCAGGAAGGAAGGGACCGCGAATGCTGACATCGTGGAGGAGAATACCAGCAGGAATGTGGAAAGCAGGGCGGGGCGCACGATCGGAATGGTAACCTTACGCATGATCGTGAAGCGGGATGCATGTAAAAGTGATGCGGCTTCCTCCAGATTTGCATCCATATTCCTCAGGATTCCGCCGATGAGTATGTATGCAAAGGGTGCATAGTGGAGGCCCTGTACTATCACTATCGGGAAGAGACCGTAGGCAAACCAGTCTGCAGTCTCAATTCCGGTCAGAACGGTGAAGAGTCCGGGGGCTCCTCCTATTCTTGAGTTCCTGAAGAAGTTAAGCCATGCCATGGCAAGTGTCCAGGCCGGCATTATATATGGGAAAACAAACACCGTGGAAAGGAAGCTTTTTGCCCTGATGTTGGTGCGTGTTATCATCCAGGCGAAGGTGCCTCCGAGAATGATTGCGACCATGCAGCTTAAGAATGCTATCTTAAGGGTGTTCCAGAACGGTTCATAGAACACTTTCATGCTGGTCTGGCCTGAGGCAAACATCTTTTTCCAGTGATACAGGGTGAAGTCTCCGGCCTTTGAGCCTTTTATGGCCCTTACTTCACTGGAATGAACCGTGAATGTGTCCGCTATGATCGTGATGAGCGGAACTATTGTGAGATATCCCAGAACAATGAGCAGCACAAGCAGGATTATGTTCTGCGGCTTTCTGAGATATTTCAGTAAAGCATTGATTTTCTGTTTCATGTTTTTTCTTTTTTCCGGCAGCTGAATAAAACTGGCCTGACGGCTTTTCTACCGGATTACCGTAAAGGCTCCGAAGAGCCTTTACGGGTAAAATGAACGTCTTTTCCGGGTACCATGGGTATGGATGCTCATGAAAAGACCTCAGCATCTGCGGGAGTCCCCGCAGCCTGTGACTGATCAGTAAATGTAGAGGTTGAGGAATTCCTCGACGTCAGCACGGTTCTCGAAGCAGTATTCGGCATCTTCCTTGACAAGGAGGGGCTCCCAGACTGCAAACGGATAGTCGATGTCTTCCTGTACGCCGATGTTCGGGTTTGCGCTGTATGTACCGCAGTCGCTGCCCCAGGGTGCGAAGCCTTCAGGTGAGAACAGGAATTCGATGAAGAGCTTTGCTGCATTGGGATGAGCCGCGTTGGTGCACATGAGAGGATAGAGGCTGTAGTAGAAACCGCAGAACGGCTGCATGTCCATTGCGGGCTTGAGGGCCAGATTCTTTGTGGTTGCATAGCGTGCCTTTGAGAATACGAAGAGACCGACGGGTGTGTTTTCCTTCTTCTGTCCCTTGATACCGACGTTTTCAGCGATTGTTGTGTCACTTGTGCCGCTGATGAGATCGTTTTCGTAGATTGCCTTGATCCACTCATAACCTGCATTCGGGGTTGTGAGGACGATGTCCTTTCCGAAGTAATCCTTATAAGCCTTTGCGATCTTTTCGGAGACTTCAGGACTTGTGACCATCGTCAGGAAGTTGGAGTTCACTCCTTCCTGGAACGGGTTCTTGAAGTTGAGTGTGCTCTTATACTTCGGATCGGCAAACTGCCAGATGTTGTAATACGGGCTTTCGGTTGTGTTCTCATCGTTGTAGATGAATACTTTGTTGATCTGGAAAGCCTGGAGCGGGTTCTGCATTGATTCGGGGATAACGTCCTTCAGTGTGGGAGGAACGTAGTTGTAGAGGTATCCGGGTTCCATGAGTTCACCGAAGAGACGGCCCGCATCCTGTGCGAGGACGAAGTCTGCACCCGTAATTCCGGCCTCACCTTCCTTTGAGACTTTTTCGATGAGTTCATAGTCCTTGAGGTTTGAGGTTTCACATTCGATTCCGTACTTTTTGGTGAAGGCATCCGCTGCCTTTGCGATTCTTGATGATGTGGCATAAACGACCACTTTGCCTTCAGCCTGAGCTGCGGCAACGAGTTCGTCATGAGTCATCTCCTTTTCTTCCACGACGGGTGCTGCCTCAGGGGCTGCTTCTTCCTTTGCGCCGCTGGCGAACAGAGGTGCAAAGACCATGAGGAACATGAGAGCGATTAAAGCTGCTTTTTTCATTTTTCCTTATCTCCTTTTTTATCTTGTCATCCTATGGATGATTCTTTCATGATCATGTCCCGGGCTTTCTCCGCCAGGGCTGCTTCTGATGAGAGCACTTCAAAGCGGGCCAGTCCTTCTTCAGTTTCCGAGGCTCTCAGGGAAACCTGAGTCCAGTTAATGTTATCCCTTTTCATCAGCAGGGAGGTCCCGAGAGCCTCCCCGTTTTCAAGAGTGTCGGTGAGTTCAAAGCCTTTTCCGATGAATTCATCAGTAAGCACCTTAATGGCATGCTTTCTGTCTTCATCATTTTCAAAGCTGACTGTCCACTCCCGGATCCTCGTGAATGAGGATGAGAGAGCAATGAGTTTTTCAAGTCTGTGTTTTTCCTTTTCATACGCCATGAGGAATGCAAGAGTGATGATGAGGGTGTTTTCCACAGGTATGCCGTCAATCATCATGTAGTAGTGCCCTGATTCCTCAGTTGCCGCCATCAGGCCTTGATCTTTCATCATTCCCTTTATCCGTGAGTGTCCGTTTGGAACAAGCACGGGATCATAACCCATGAGCTTCAGATAATCCCTGATGACGGGACTGGCTTTAGGGTCCAGCCCTGCACGGCACCCTGCAGGGGCGATGTAAGGAAGGATGAATGAAAAGATAACGGAAGGCGGAACCTCTCTGCCGTCACGCATTACCACATCTGCACGGTCCCCGTCCCCGTCATAGAGAAGGATGAAGTCCTCATCCTTTTCAGGAGTGAGCCTTACCTTTGCGGGATTGGGATCTCCGAGGGGAAACCTGCCATCAGGCACGAAGTGGGAAATCCTGACGTTATTCATGAGTGAAAGGGCCGGTGCGACTGTGTCGGAAGCAGTCCCGGAGAGGAAGTCGGCCGCAAAACGGAATGAGGGCTGAAAAGTGTCATTCAGTGAGAGAAAACCGTAGGAAGATGCGATGAAGTCAGCTCTGAAATCAGGGAAATGAACCTTTCCCGGTTTTCTTTTTTCAATGGCTTTCCCTTCAGTGAAATACGCCCTGATTCTTTCAAGGCCAGATCCGTCCGCGATCGGGAAAGATCCGGGGGAAACAAGTTTTTCCCCATTGTATGATCCGGGGTTGTGTGATGCGGTTATCATGATGCCGGCAGATCCGGCAATGCGTCTGACGGTATGGTAAAAGTAAGGGGTCGAGGCCGGAACCGGAATGATGTGTATGTCAAAACCGACGGACAGAAGTATTTCCGCAGTCCGGGAAAGTATATCCGATCCCGTAAGCCTTGCATCGCGGGCAAGTACCACTGATGATGCATTCAGTTCATTTCTGAAGAAAAGGGCTTCAGCATTGGCAAGGCGGGTAACGGTTTCAGGCGTGAAGAGAGAGCCATCTGCCCTGATGTCCGACTTATGGAACAGTTTCCCTTCGAGCTGATCCCCCATACATTCTCCCTTCCTTCTAACTCATTATAGAGGGGGTAAGGGAGGATTGGCTGGTAAATAATTATTATAACTGTGACAAAATTAAGACGCCCTCCGGAGAGAGCGACTCTTATCAGTGACCGGCCCAGTAAAGGTCGTATACTTTAAGTGCTGCAGTGAATTCCTCTTCCGTCACATCCTCTTCGGGAGTGAATGAAACGACATGCTGTGCAGTCGGTCTTACGGAGAACATGTTATCTGAGAAGATTCCTTTTATTTCACCTGCATCAAGGCTGACCCAGAAGGCGGGACGCGTGCAGCTCACTTCAACCTGGAAGGACTTTCCGACCCTTCGGACCACGGTCTTAAGTTCCGGATCCTGCATCTCGGCTTTCTTCGGCTCAGTAAGGAATATCTGGCTTTCCCTGTAGATCGTGGGTGTTGAAACCTTGAGGTATGCGAACGTTGTTTCACTCTTTATTCCCGTGAGGTCGCACTCGGTTACCGCACTGACGCTCTGTGCCGGGGCGGTGATGCGGAAAACATGATGCCTGACCTTCTCACCCCTGAATGTCGAGAACTTCACGCTGACCTTGACTTCCTCATCCCTGTCCGTGTCATTGGTCACGAAAACTTTAAGTTTACCATCCATTATGTAGCCGATGGGAGCGATGGGAGCGAAGAAATTCCTGGCATGGTACATCAGGAGTTTCCACTTGCCGCTGTACTCGACTGCTGACCATGAGGCAACAGGCCAGTTGTCGTTGAGCTGCCAGATCAGGGTACCCATGCAGTAAGGACGCAGTGATCTCCAGTACTCGCATGCCGTCTGCATGGCAAAGGCCTGCTGCGCCTGGGAAAGATATATCATCTTTTCCAGCGAGGAAGGGAATCGGAAGTAGCGTGAGAAGTTTTCCAGAATTATCGAGTTACCCCTCGGATTCTTCTGGTGGTGCTCCATTACGGGGGAAGTGAGGTTGAGCTCATCTTCCGGACAGTATCCCTTTACAGTGGAAAGGGAAGGAAAACTCTGATAGCCGAACTCCGAGCAGAAGCGGGGACGGACGGTTCTGTATTTCTCAAACGGTGCACCTTCATGCCATACGGACCAGAAGTGCATGTCCCCGGAGCCGTCGGTATGCCAGTTGTCGGAAAAGTCCCCGGGACCCGCACACGGACTTGATGGCCAGAAGACGCGGCTGGGATCAAGTTTTCTCACAAGACGTCCGCACACTCCCTCATTGAGTCTGTCGTAGTCCATCACATATCTGTCACGGTTTTTTATTGATTCCTCATACCAGGTAAGTGCACCGAGGTCCTCGTTGTTGCCGCACCAGAGCGCGATGGAAGGATGGCTTTTAAGACGCGGGATCTGGTATTCAAGCTCCTTTTCCACACTCTTCAGGAACCATTCATCGGAAGGGTATGTGGAGCATGCGAACATCAGGTCATGCCAGATCAGGATACCCAGTCTGTCACATGTGTCATAGAATGCTTCGTTCTCATAGAACCCGCCGCCCCAGAGACGCACCATGTTCATGTTTGCATCAACCAGTCCCTGCAGGAGTTTGATGTACCTTGACGTGGTTATTCTCGATGGAAGCGCATCCATGGGAATCCAGTTCATGCCCTTCATGAAAATGTCCTTGCCGTTTACAGAGACAGTCAGTTCCTTTCCTCCCATTGTTACGGAGTTCTTTATGACAAGTGTCCTGAAGGCCGTCATCCTCCTGTCGGAAAAGTCGCCGAAGGAAACTGAAAGGGGATAAAGGTGCTGACCGCCCTGTCCGGCAGGCCACCACAGCTCCACATCCTCTTCAGGAATGACGAAGGTGAAGGAGTAGTTCTTTTCCGAAGGTTTCACATGGGTAACGGTATGCTCCTTCCTTCCCGCAAGTTCGATGTTGAAGTCGACGTCACACTCTTCGAAAACATCGGCTGATACCTCGACGCGGCAGATCCAGCTGTGATCCTTCAGTGTCGGTATGCAGTTCCACGAAGTGACGTAGAGCTCCTTCACGTTCACGAGCCTGATCGGATCGTAAATACCCGTGGCCATGACACAGGGGCCCCAGTCCCATCCGGCATGACACTGGGTTTTCCTTACCAGATTCCTGTTCGGGGAACCGTTGGGATAGAGGGAACAGGGAATTGGATAGGCAAGTTCACCGTTTCTCTTCAGTGCAAGCTTTTCCGCACTTTCAAATCGGAACTCAATGCTGTTTTCCCCATTTCTCAGTTTGTCAGTCACATCAAAATCCCAGCGGGCGAAGAAGTTGTCGGTCCTTCCGACTTCGATTCCGTTCAGGATGACTTCAGATACCGTATCCACGCGGGTCAGGGAAAGGATTGTCCTTCCTTCTTCTTTTTCATATGTGAAATCCCTGGAAACGGTCCAGTCGTTCTGGCCGACCCAAAGGGTATCCAGTTCATCCTTTGCGTAATATGGATCTTTTATTATCCCATGTTCCAGGAGAGTCGAATGGACGTCTCCGGGAAGGTTCATGTCAATGGTCTCATTCTCATTGAAATAGGCGGTGTTTCTGGAAATTGCGGCATGGTCAGCTGGCTTTAATGACCACTTGCCGTCAAGTGTCTGTATTTTCATGCAGCCTCCTTTCAGTCATTATACCATACGCCATGATATAAGAAAGGAAAAAAGGAGAGAGCTTTATGGCAGAGCCGTACTTAATCTGATATATTGTTTTTCATGAAAGACGGTTTTTTCAGGGTGGCGGCAGCAACTCCGCACCTTATTGTCGCTGATGTGGTTCATAACAGGGATAAGGTTCTTGACCTTATCGGCAGGGCCCGGGAAAAGGGCGCGAAGCTGCTGGTTCTTCCGGAGCTTACCCTTACGTGCTATACAGCCTCCGATCTCTTTTTCCATGATGTCCTGCTTGAGGCGTCCCTTGATGCGCTTCGCATCATAAGGGATGAAAGCCGCGGCTCTGACATGATAACGGTTGTCGGACTTCCCTTCAGGGAAGGTGACACACTGTACAATACCGCTGCCGTGATTCAGGACGGAAAGGTTCTGGCTCTGGTTCCCAAGACACACCTTCCTTCCTATTCCGAGTTCTATGAGACCAGATGGTTCACGCCTTCCCCTCAGGAAGTGCGGTACATCACTTTATTCGGTGAACGTGTTCCCTTCGGAAGCAGGATAATAATCAGGAGCAAAAGTCATCCCCTTTTCAGACTTGGTGTTGAGATCTGCGAGGATCTCTGGGCTCCCGATTCCCCATCGCTTTCCCATGCGCTTAACGGAGCCACAGTCATCGCGAACCTTTCCGCAAGCGATGAGCTCATCGGAAAGGAAGAGTACAGGAGGGATCTAGTCAGGATCCACAGCGGTAAGATAACTGCAGGCTACATCTATGCCGATACATCCACCGGTGAAAGCTCCACCGACATGGTGTTCACTGCCCACAACCTCATTGCCGAGGATGGCTCCGTACTGGCCGAGTCGTACATGAGGGAGGATGAAATCCTTTATACCGAGCTTGACCTTCAGAAGATAAATCACGAGAGGGTCAGAAAGAATACTTTCAGAAGCGCAGGCGATCCTTCGTACGTGTTCGCTGATGTGGATTTCACTGATTCTGAAACAGAGCTTGTCAGGACCTTTCCCGCACACCCGTTCGTGCCTGAAGGGGATGCCGAGATCAGGAAGAGGGCTGAAAAGATAATCCTGCTTCAGGCCCTGGGGCTCAGAAAGAGGGTGGAGCACACCCATGCGAAGAGTGCCGTGATAGGTCTTTCGGGAGGTCTTGATTCCACTCTTGCCCTGCTGGTCACAGTAAAGGCATTTGACATGCTCTCACGCCCAAGGACGGACATCATCGCGGTTACGATGCCGTGCTTCGGAACGACGAAGCGCACAAGATCGAATGCCGAACTGCTTGCTTCTGCACTTGGAGTGACGTTCATGGAAGTGAACATCACCGCAAGCGTCGAACAGCACTTCAGGGACATCGGGCAGGACAGGAATACTTATGATGTCACCTTTGAAAACGGTCAGGCCAGGGAGCGCACCCAGGTACTTATGGACATTGCCAACAAAAACGGCGGACTTGTCATTGGTACAGGGGACCTTTCAGAACTTGCACTGGGCTGGGCAACGTACAACGGAGATCACATGAGCATGTATGCGGTCAACGCATCGGTACCAAAAACGCTTGTGCGCTATCTCGTGAAGTTCTTCGCTGATGAGGATCTCTCAGGATCGGGAAGCGTGCTTAACGACATTCTGGCAACGCCGGTGTCCCCGGAGCTGCTTCCGGCAGGCTCAGACGGAACGATAAGCCAGATAACGGAGGATCTTGTGGGACCCTATGAACTGCACGATTTCTTCCTCTATTACTTCGTCAGACACTCCTTTTCCGCAAAAAAGATAAAAAGACTGTCACTTAAGGCCTTTGAGGGTGTTTATGATGAAGAAACGATAGATAAGTGGCTTAAGACATTCATCAGGCGCTTCTTCTCACAGCAGTTCAAGCGCTCCTGCCTTCCTGACGGCCCTAAGGTGGGTACGATAACCCTCTCACCAAGGTCTGACTGGAGGATGCCGAGTGATGCGGTCTCATCGCTCTGGCTGGATACCTGACTTTATGCTGACTCTCTGTCAGAAAACATATTTATGGAGGATTTTCATGAAAAAGACAATCGCGGTACTCGTACTTGCACTTTTCGTAACTGCGGGTGCATTCGCATCCGTTTTCCAGATCGGCCCTTCGGCAACGATTGATTTCAATCCCTATCAGATGAAAGACTCTGCCAACAATATGCTGGATGTGGGAAAATATCAGTTCGGCGCGGAG
>JBJEWN010000313.1:0-9712 GCA_051885075.1 Bullifex sp. | reverse complement strand
ATATCTTCCCGACATGGATGAACTTAAGGCTGAAGCTCTTCACACGGATCTCGATAAAGTCATTGTCGATGAGAAGAACTGTACTGTTTACTTTGAGGATCCTGAGATAAGACTCGATGTAGGGGCAATTGCAAAAGGATATGCCACGCAGCGCGTCATGGAAAACACTTTTCTCAGCATGCTCATCAGCGTCGGGGGCAATGTTGCATCAACGCAGCCCAAACCCGATGGATCAAGCTGGGTCGTGGGCCTTCAGGATCCCGACGGATGTGACGGCTCCTACAGAAACAAAGTATCCCTCAGCACCGGAGCGGTTGTTACCAGCGGGGACTATCAGCGCTACTATGAGGTCGACGGTGTTGCATACCACCACATAATAGATCCTGACACTCTCATGCCAGGCCGTTACTGGAGGGCCGTATCGGTCATCACCGATGACTCCGGAGTTGCCGACGGTCTTTCCACAGCACTGTTTCTGATGAATCAGGAAGATGGTCAGAAACTTCTGGACAGGTACGGCGCTGTCGCACTCTGGACTGCCCCGGATGGCACGGAATACCAGAGCAGGGGATACGAAAAGGTCAGGAGATAGGTCTCCTGCACCAGTAGTGACCATCCCCTCTTTCTACACGCACGCCGAACACATCATCAAGCACTCCTGAGTAAAAAACATTTTCAGGAGTGTCCTCAACCATTACATGTCCTTCATTCAGAACTATAACGTGATCAGCAGTATCCAGAGCCTGTGGAATGTCATGAAGGACCATCACAACGCTCTTTCCCTCAAGGCACAGTTCATGCGCCTCATCAAGAATGGAAAACTGATGTGCTATGTCCAGATAAGTCGTAGGTTCATCGAAAAGCAGTGTATGACTGCCCTGTGCAAGGGACATTGCAAGGTATACCTTCTGTCTCTCACCTCCTGAAAGCTCCGATACGCTTTTATCCGCAAAAGCACTCAGATTCAGACGTTCAAGTGCTTCATCAACTGCCATTCTGTCCTCAGGACGGTACCTTCTCGGATAGCTTAAATACGGAAACCTTCCGTGAAGTACCAGATTCCGAACAACGATTTCAGGCACGGACCGGCTCTGGGCAAGGTATGAAACCCTCTTTGCACGCTCAGCATGCGTAAGGGCTGAAACATCATCCCCATCAATCATTATTTCACCGGAAAAAGGCTTAACTATCTGACATATGCACTTCAGAAGTGTTGATTTTCCCGATCCGTTCGTACCGAGTATGACAGTGACCTTTTCATCAGGAATTGTGACGGAAACATTATCAAGGACTGTCCGTCCATCATATCCGGCATAGAGTTGTTTTACTTCAATCATACAGTTCCCTTCCTTCTCTTCAGCACCAGGATAAGGAACACCGGGCCTCCGATGATGGACAGAATTATTCCTACCGGAAGTTCATATGGGCGGAATATCATGCGTGAAATGATATCACACAGTGTGACAAGAACCGCACCGCACACTCCGGAGAGCGGAAGCAGCAGTCTGTTGTCACCTTTCATCACCCGTCTTACTCCGTTCGGGACAAGAAGTCCCACGAAGCCAAGCAGACCGGCAAAGCTTACCGCAGCACCGGCAAGTGCCGATGCAAGGAGGAGGAACACGATCCGCATGACACCGGCATTAAGGCCCAGTGTCCGTGCCTCATCATCACCGAGTGACAGTACTTCAAGCTCATTTGAAAGCGTGAATACGATTACAGCAGAGATGGCTATCAGCAGGACTGCAGGATAAAGACGGACATGGGAGACTGAAGAAAACCCGCCTACGCGGAAGTCCCCGCTCGTCATTGAAGCCTGCGGAACAAGATTCAGTACGGCATCGCTGAATGCCCCGAGAATGTAGTTCAGTGCCACTCCGGCAAGCAGTACGCTGGTCCTGCCAGCCCTCGTCTTTTTTGAGATCACCATGATTGCAAGTGACGTGATCATGGCTCCAAAAAACGCTGATGCCGATATCATCCATCCGGACACTGCACCCAGTGCGGTTACGAGCGTGACGGCAAAGCCCGCTCCTGAATTGACTCCGATTATTCCGGGAGCTGCCAGCCGGTTTGCAAGCACGCTCTGAATGATGGCGCCGGAAAGGGAGAGCGCAAATCCTGCGGCAATGCATGCCACGGTTCTTGGCAGGCGGGAATACCAGAACACATACCCTGCAACACTGTCCGGCCCAGCTACGATCGCCTTCATTAACTTACTTATCGGAACTGAAGCCGCACCGGAAATGGTGCTCAGGGAAAACACACTCACGAGCACTGCCAGTGAAGAAAGCAGGAAAGTACGCGGTTTCACCTGGAAAGAATCTCCATAAGTCCCCTGTAAGCCTCAGCCCAGCGGTGGTTCGGCTTCAGGTTGTAAAGATTCTTGTCCATGAAGTAAACCCTTCCGTTCTTAACTGCGGAAAGCTGCTTCCAGGCCGGATGTTCATCGAAGTAGTTCTGAACGAAAGCCCTCATTCCTTCCTCATCATCACCCCGCTGCGTTATGAAGATGTAATCAGGATCCTCCTGAAGGATGTACTCAATGCTGAGGTTTTCAAGAAGTCCCGATTCGGAGTCAGCGAGGTTGACGCATCCCAGATCCCTTAGCATTGCCCCCATGACACTGCCGTCACTGTTCTTTGCCTTCAGGTATGCATTTGATGCCAGCATCGAAAGTACTTTCGGACTGTCGGTACGCTTCCGGGAAAGTACCATGTCAATTTCCACCCTCACACTCTCCCCGTACTTCTCATACAGATCCTTCCGGCCCGTTATGTCGGTGCATATATCAAGAAGGTGAAGGTAGTCATCAAAGTCATAGACTTCGAAATAGGCAGTCGGGACTTCCATGCTTTCGAAAGTATCCTTCCAGGATATCTGCTGATTGTTGTTGGGACTTGCCAGAATGAAATCCGGCTCTGCTTCCAGCAGGGCCTCGAGGGAGAGCTTTGATATCTTCCCAAGGTTGACGGTCCCATCCGGGAGGTCAAGGTCAAGATCCTCCCATGCATCATCAGGACATGCCACTACATCTCCTCCCGCCAGAGTCCAGATCTGAGCCATACTGCCGATCAGTGCGGCAGTGCGCTTGGGCTCACTGACAGTCACGGTACGTGAGAGATCATCGGTAAAAGTTACTCCTGATGTCTTTTCATCCTGTCTTGTACAGGATGTAAGGATCAGGAGTGTTAACAGAATCAATAAAGTCTTTTTCATGAAAACACCTGAGATACGGCTGTTTGACACATTTCTTCCTGAGAGGTGCTTTCAAAGCCCTTTCCTGTCTCATGCAGTCTGGCAGCAGACTCTCAGGTGTTTCGTTATGTCAGCAGGTTGCCCCGCCCTTTACATTCTTATTCAGAATCGCTTCCTTGTCCACGGTGCTGTTGAGCAGCTTATCGTTGACGTAGTCAAAGCCAAGACGTGCGACGGTATCGGCAAAACGTTCGCCTGTCTTACCCTCATCCCTGAAGAGAAGGATTGCCTTTTCCACGACATCCATTACCTCTTCATCGCTTGTGAGGATGCGTGTGAGAGGAATGCCGTGTGCGATCTTCTTGCCCCAGCGTCCGCCGATGTAGACCCTGTATCCGGGAACATACTCCGTCGTGACACCGAAAGGACATCTGCCCTTACACCTGGAACAGTTGTTGCACTCATCAGGATTGACTGACAGTTTTCCGTCCTCAAGCTTTGCAATCTTTATCGGGCAGCTGTTCACAACCTGACAGGTGCGGCATCCGCGGCACTTTGAGAGGTCGAATACAGGTACATTCTGTCCGACTATGCCCAGGTCGTTAAGATTCGGCTTCACGCAGTTGTTGGGGCATCCTCCCACCGCGATCTTGAACTTATGGGGAAGCGTAACTCCGTGATATCCCACATAGAACCTTTCATGGAGTTTCTCACTGAGGGCAAACGTATCCGCAAGACCATACTGGCAGGTTGTTCCCTTACAGGAAACGACGGGACGTACAAGACTTCCGGTACCTCCTGTGGAAAGGCCTCTTTCATTCACATAGTCGATGAGCGGCTGAATGTTCTCGAATTTAACGCCCTGAATCTCCAGCGTAAGGCGGGTCGTCATCGTGATCTCACCCGAACCGAACTTAACGGCCGCTTCCATGATCGTCTTCTGCTCATCGGCAGTTATCTTGCCGTTACGGGTTATGATCCTGACATTGAAGACATCGGGATATCTCTTATCCTGAAGGCATCCGAGAGCCTTGACCCTTCTGACTTCGGCTGGCGGGATCGCACCTGTGAACTTAACTTTCACATCATTGAGTGACACACCGCCCTCAAGGGATCTGGTCTGAGTAAAGCCCATGGCTTTCATGCGGTTCTGCACGAGATAGGACTTTCTGCCTCTTGCACAGACAAGCAGAAGCTTTTTGTCCTTGGGAGTATCTTTGAAAACTTCCTCAAGTTTATCGAACGCGGCAAACTTTGCACCCGGAATCGTGGGGGAATTGTTGACATCGATCACTTCATAGCCTTCCGCCTTACCGCATGCATATTCATAAGGAGTAAAGCTTTCAAGCACTCCGTTTATCTTGTTTTCAAGCACATAGCATGCCTGCACAAGCGGATTGATGGCAGTTGAGAACGGAGGTGCATATGAAAGGTCCATTGAATCGAAATCCTCAAGATGAGCCTTCATCATGATGCCTGCGACACAGGTATCGACGATTTTGTCGACAGCTCCGGGACCTGCCACCTGAACGCCGAGCACGTCATGGGTCTCTTTATCGGCAACAAGCTTTATCACGAAGTTTCCCGATCCGGGATAGTAGTGTGCCTTATCATCAACGACAAGACTGACGCTCACTGCATCAAAACCAGCCTCCGCCGCAGCCTTTTCCGTAAGACCGGTTCGCCCTGCATTGAGTCCATCCATCAATCTGATGACGGCCGTTGAGAGACATCCCCTGTATGACACATCCTCACCGGAAATGGCACGTGCTGCGATACGCCCCGTGATGTTTGCAGTTGAACCCATTGCGGAATAGTGACGCTTTCCGGTAAGTGCGTTTCTTACAATCGCACAGTCACCTGCGGCATAGATACCGTCAGCATTGGTCCTCTGCTTTTCATCAACGATGACGGCACCCTTCTCTAGCTCAATTCCGCAGCCTTCCAGGAATGCTGTATTCGGTCTGATACCGAGTGCGAGCACGACCATGGTACCGTCAATGACACCCTGTGATGTCCTTATACCCGTTACCTTACCTTCTCCCTGTATTTCCTCAAGAGTGCTGTTCAGGACCGTCCTGATACCGTTCTTGGTAAGCTGTTTCCTGAGGTAGGAAGCCATATCGGGATCAAAAAGTCCGGGGAGTATCTGATCAGCCTTATCGATGACGGTCACATCCACGCCCTTTGCCTTAATGTTTTCGGCGGCTTCAAGCCCGATGAATGATGCACCGGCAATGACGCATCTCTTTACACCGTTCTCCTCAATGTATCTCCTGATCGAGACCGCATCATCAACCGTACGAAGCGTGAATACACCACTCAGGTCAGTTCCTTTGACTGCAGGTATTATCGGAGATGCACCTGTTGCGATGACCAGACGGTCAAATGAATCGGATGAACCGTCTGCAAAGGTAACCGTCTTATTCACAGTATCAACCTTAACGGCTTCCATCCCGGTTCTTACCTTTACTCCTGTAAGACCTGAGAACTTTTCAGGAGTGTTGACGACAAGGCTCTCCTTATCGGCAATCATTCCGCTTAAATAGTATGGAAGACCACAGCCCGCATAGGATATGTCTTTCCCTTTCGTATAGAGAGTGACATCATTGCTTCTGTCCTCCCTCATGAGTTTGGCTGCGGTTTTGGTCCCTGCGGCCACTCCTCCCAAAACGATGATTTTCATAAAGTATCCTCTTTGTCCACCATTATATTTCCATTACATACTTTTTTGTAGGGAAAATCACAGAAGTCCGTCAAGAAAATCAAAAACCGTGACCCAGTATGCATTTGCTACCGCATCCGGTGAATTGAATATCTCATGATGGGAATCAGGACACTTCACGACATGAACGTTCTTTGCCTTTCCTGCAAATTCGTTCTGTCTGTCATTTCTGACAAGTGAGTCAGTTTCAGCCTGAAAAAGGAGTACAGGTATCCTTACCTTTTCAGCCTCACCTGTCTTAACCATCTTCTCCGTTGCCTTCAGCGCTGCATTGAGCCATGACCAGGTGGCACCATACGTCTGATGGTACTCATTCTCATTCCTCATCCCGAAGAAGTAATAATACCTGGGGTAACTGGTTGCGGGACATCCGGGATCCGAAAATGATTCGACTGCGTCCCAGTCGTAGTGTCCGAAGACATACCCTGCTCCCTGTCCCAGAAGGTTTGCCGATCCGGAGAGGAACTTGGCCGCCCACTCAGGAACGGCACCCATGTTTATCCCGATCATCGGGGAAGAGAGGATTGCAAAGTCAAACACATCCGGATATATTTCCAGGAACCTCGTCGCTATGCCGCCGCCCATTGAGTGTCCGAAAAGCACAAGCAGGTTGTCCCCTGAAAGCGGAAGCACAACCTCATCCACGAACTGCTTCACATCCTCCGTGTACACCTCGAAGTCATCAACTGCAACCTTGGAAAGATTTCCGTCCACAATTGCACTTCTCTCCGAGTACCCATGTCCATAGTGCTCGATCATGTACACATCGTAGCCTGCACGGGTGAAGTAATAGATGACCTCGCTGTATTTTCTGATAAACTCAGTGAATCCATGGAGAATGACGACGGAGCCCTTCTCCTCAGCGACATCAAAGTACTCGTAGTATATCCTGTGTCCGTCACGTACCGCGGAAAGTGTGCCTGCGGTCTTTATGGAATCAAGATAAGGCTCAACCATGTACTTCATCTGATCATAATAATCATCCTCAGGGATGATCTCAAAGTCCTCACGGGAAATGTCGAAAGGAAGGACATTCGTGGTTTTACCCTCATAATCAGTGGTTGAACATGACACAAGAATCAAGCAAAGCAGCATTAAAAAGATATTTCTTTTCATAAATGAAAGATAGCCATCCCCTCACAGGACGGCTATCTTCACTTCTACAAAGAACTGAAACTGTTATACCAGAGAAAGAAAATACTCATGCACCCTCATGTCCGATGTCAGCTCAGGATGGAACGAAAGTCCTATCTGATTTTTGTACCTCACTCCCGTAGCATGTCCATCAAACGATGAAAGGACAGTGACATAATCCCTGACGTTTTCGATATAGGGTGCCCTTATGAACACCTCAGGAAACTCCATGATCCTGCCCACATTGCCGACTGTCTCAAAGGAACCGAGCTGACGTCCGTATGCATTGCGCTTAACCGTTACAGGCAGTGTTCCGAAATAGACGTTTCCGTCATTGGAAAGCTTTTCGGAAAGCAGGATGAGCCCTGCGCACGTTGCAAGAGTGGGAAGACCGCCTTCGATCATCTCCTTCAGGGGTGCAAACATCCCGGTCTCCCTTATGATCTTACCCTGCACGGTGCTTTCCCCTCCGGGAAGCACGAGTGCATCGAGGGCTCTGATATCATCCTTCTTTCTCAGCTCAACTGCTTCGGCGCCGAGGCGGGAAAGCATGTCAATGTGCTCGGCAAATGCCCCCTGAACCGCAAGTACCCCGACCTTCATCAGATTCCGCGCTCCTCCATGATTATTTTGATCTCGGATGGGTTGATGCCGACCATGGCTTCCCCGAGGTCCTCACTCAGCTCGGCAATGAGCTTTGCATCATTGTAGTTGGTAACAGCCTGAACGATGGCCCTTGCCCGCTTTGCAGGATCTCCTGACTTGAATATTCCGGAACCCACGAAAACTCCCTCAGCACCGAGCTGCATCAGCAGAGCCGCATCCGCAGGAGTCGCCACTCCGCCTGCCGCGAAGTTCACGACTGGAAGTCTTCCGTTTTCATGCACATAAAGAACAAGATCATACGGAACCTGAAGCTGCTTTGCTTCCTCAAAGAGCTCATCCTCCCTCATTGAGACGACACGCCTGATCTGGGCATTCATCTTCCTCATGTGCCTTACTGCCTGAATGACATCACCTGTTCCGGGTTCCCCCTTGGTCCTGATCATTGAGGCACCTTCGTTAATCCTCCTCAGGGCCTCACCCAGATCCCTGGCACCGCAGACAAAGGGAACACGGAAATCACGCTTGTTGATGTGGTAAATGTCATCAGCCGGGCTGAGTACTTCCGATTCATCGATGTAGTCGATTTCAATTGCTTCAAGAATCCGGGCTTCCACAAAGTGACCGATACGGCACTTTGCCATTACGGGAATTGAAACCGCTTCCTGAATGCCCTTTATCATCTTCGGGTCACTCATCCTTGAAACGCCTCCTGCAGCCCTTATGTCCGCAGGAATCCTTTCAAGTGCCATGACGGCACATGCACCGGCATTTTCCGCAATTTTGGCCTGCTCCGGCGTGGTAACATCCATTATGACTCCGCCCTTCAGCATGCGGGCAAGTCCCTTATTCAGTTCATACTGTTTATCATCCATATCAATCACCTCTGATAATGTCATGCTAACAGTAATCTGGTAATGGAAAAATAATCAGAACAGCGATAATATAAGATACCAGATCAGGAGATAATCAGTGCTCACCTACACCTTAAACGATAATGACGGTCCCAAATACCTTCAGCTTTCAAAACTCATAAAAGCTGATGTGGAAAGCGGAAAACTCAAAGCAGGAGACCGTCTTCCCTCAAAACGCACCTTTGCACGCAACTCCGGCGTAAGTACCATTACGGTACAGAATGCATATGACCAGCTGATAAGTGAAGGGTATGTAACCGCAGTCGAAAAGAAAGGTTACTACGTTTCCTCCTTCCGTAAGCCACTGAATACTGCCCGGGTAATTGAAAACAATGAACCTTCTGAGCCGGAGCTTCCTGATCTTTCCGGCAACAGGATGAGGGAGGAAAGCTTTCCCTTTTCAGTCTGGTCCCGTCTCTTAAGGGAAACCCTGAACACTGACAGGGATAAGCTTTTATCACCGATCAGGGCGGAAGGTGTTCCTGAACTGAGAAAAGCCATTGCACACCATCTCTCATCCTTCCGGGGGATGAGCGTTTCCCCGTCCCAGATCGTCATCGGTGCCGGAACCGAATACTTATACTCCCTGCTGATACAGCTGCTTGGAAGGGAACTGGTATATGCAATAGAAGATCCGGGATACGGGAAGCTTTCAAAGATATACTCAGCCAATTCCATTAATTTCAGGAAGGTTCCGCTTGATTATAAAGGACTTTCCTCAAAGCAGCTGTATTCATCTGCTGCTGATGTTGCCCATATCAGCCCTAACCACCACTTCCCCACCGGCATCACGATGCCGCTGGAAAGGCGCTATGAGCTGCTTGCATGGGCCGCTTCAAAGAAAGGAAGGTATATAATCGAAGATGATTACGACAGTGAGTTCAGGGTATCGAGAACTCCTGTCCCGACGATGTATTCCCTTGACGGCAGCGGCTCGGTCATCTACATGAATACCTTCTCCAAGTCCCTTGCATCCACCATAAGAATAAGCTACATGGTTCTCCCTGAGAACCTTGCATCAAGATTCCACTCAGAACTCTCATTCTATTCATCCACGGTCCCGAGCTTCGAACAGTACACACTTTCACGCTTCATCAGTGAAGGCTACTTTGAAAAACATATCAATAGAATGAGGCTC
>JBJEWN010000312.1:0-2349 GCA_051885075.1 Bullifex sp. | reverse complement strand
CCACAACCATGGAAATGTACCTTTCCCTGATTTCCGCAGCCGTAGGACTTTCCTATGAGGAGTTGCTGGGTAAATATAATTCATCCTTCTCGGCATCAAAGGCAACAATCAATTCTTCCGAGAAGAATTACAAGCCTCTCAGGGAAGAGTTTGAAAGAAAATTCCTCAATCCGATATGGCAGACGGTCATCGACTACGGGGTGCTTTCAGGTGTTATCGATGCCCCCGGGTATTTTGATGACGAACTGGTAAGAAGGGCAATGTGTGAAGTTACGTGGACAGGCGTAACACCTACTCAGGTTGATCCTGTTAAGGAAGTCACATCACTTAAGGAAGCCGTAGATAACAATTTCTGCACGGCTGAATACGCTTCACGAACTCTCTTCGGAATGGATTATGAGGAAGTCATTCAGAGAAGGGCAGAGGAAAGAAGAATGGCTGAAGAAGCAGGTCTGATGCCGACCATGCAGTCACCTAATGTGAATACTACAGAGGAGGCAGAAAATGCCGAAGAATAACGAAATTGAATTACCACAGATGCTTTTTGCCGATGTCGACGCACTTGCAAGATACCGTGCAGGATATGCAAGGGTTGTAAGTGAATACTGGGGATCAGTGAGTGTATCTGATGGGATTATGTATATCCCTGTCATCGGGAGCTTATTTGCATCAGCCTACGATTCTTCCTGGCTGAACATGTCATATACGGAAATCGAGAATGCAGTCAACCGTGCACTTGCAGATGATGAAGTATCGCAGGTTGTATTCCTTATTGATTCTCCGGGTGGTGAAGCAGATGGAGTCTTTTCACTTGTGGACAAGATTCTGAAATGCGGCAAGGAAAAGAAGACAACGGCTTTGATTGCAAGACTCGGTGCTTCTGCTGCATACCTGATTGCTTCTTCATGCAGTGAGGTAATCATTGAGCCGGATGCGATGACAGGTTCATGCGGTGCCGTGTGCACATACTCAATGCGAGATCCTGAATGGCTTAAAGAAAACTTCGGATATGTTTCCAAAACGTTTGTTTCAAAGTGTTCACCTAAAAAGAGATGTTCACCTCTGACGGATGAGGAAGCCGCAGCCGAAGCTCAGGCCATGGTTGATGCCTTAGGTGAAAAATATCTGCAAACCGTTGCGGACAACAGAGGCATGTCTCTTGAGGAAGCCAAGAAGAAGTGCGGACAGGGAAAGGTTGTTGATGCCGAGTATGCGCTTTCCGCAGGTATGGTCGATAAGATTGAGACCTTTGACACATTTATTACGAATCTAATTGCTTCTCTTCAGTCGGAAGAGGAGGAAGGAGCAGATATGGATGTAACAAAAATGACATCCGAGGAAAAGAAGGCACTGTTTGATAGCCTCATTGCAAGTGATCCCCAGCTGCTCGCTCCCGAAAGGGAAGGGGCCGTCACTGCGGAGAGAGAGCGTATCGTAAAGCTTTCTGCCCTCAAGAAGGGAGATGCGGAATATGACGCTATTGTTGATGATGCAATCTCCAAAGGTATGTCAGAGACAGAGCTTAAAGTAGCTCTCTTTGATTTCGTTCAGACACATCCTCAGTCAGAAACAAAGAAAGAACCAAGTGTTCTCAATATTCTTGCTTCAAGTGATCAGGGTGTGAATCCGGCCAATGCTGACACAGATGAGTTTGATAAGTTTTTTGGCCCGATTTCAAGATCCAAGGAGGAATAATTCATGGAAGACATAACCATCAACTCAACTCCGAAACTCTTCGGACCAAACATTCATTCAATTATGGCTACAGTCAAGGCTCCTGCCTCAACAGGTAAGACTACAGCCATGAATGCCGGACAGCTTGTTTTCCTTGCCGCCGATGCTTCTAGTTATGAAGCACTTACAGCCGCAGGAACTACAGCCGTAGGTGTTCTTGCTGAGCCTATTACTCCGACAACTTCAGGGGTAAAGGCAAAGGTTGTTATCTGGGGAGATGTATACATCGAAGGTGTAAGGGCCGCAGGTGACGCAACATCGTACATCAGTGATATGAAGCTGATTCACAATGCATCGAAGATTCACTTTATCGATGAAAAAAATATGGAGGTGTAATCGATGCCTATCAACTATGATTTCGTCCAGCGTGGTGTTATCAGGCGTGGTTTCACAAAGGAAGTAACCGCATCAAGACTCCATGGCTTGCAGAATGTCCTTTTTGGCGGTCAGCCCATTCCGGGTGATGCCAACACAGGCATTGTAATGTATGACTTCAGGAGAAAGGGTGCCACACATCTTTCTGAAGAAGCCATACGTGGTGCTGACCCCAACAGGGTCAACTTCAGGCTTACTCAGGATACCAAATTCCTGAAGACGGCTTACTTCTTTGATAAG
>JBJEWN010000311.1:0-2349 GCA_051885075.1 Bullifex sp. | reverse complement strand
TAATATTTTTTTCATTATTATATTATCGGCTCCTCCCCGCATCCGAGCCGAGGGGTTTTGTGCCGACTTGGAAAGGAATTTCACTATGAAACGATACACTCACCTGCTGCTGGATGCTGACGGGACTTTCTTTGATTTCGCCTCGTGCGAAAATATAGCGCTTGGAAAACTCTTCGACTACTATCATATACCCTTTTGTGAAGAAAACATACATCTCTTTCACAAAGCCAATCTTGATCTCTGGCATGCTTTTGAGCAGGGTAAGGCCACGACCCGGGACATAAGGGACAGAAGGCTCATTCCCCTTTTTGAGAAACACGGACTGAAGGATGAGGCCGTGAAGGCAGGAAAGCTTTACTGTGAGTTCCTGAGCGAGAACGGAATCCTCTTTCCCGGTGCGATGGAGTGTCTTAAGGCACTTAAGGAAAAATACAGCCTTGAGATGATAACCAACGGACTGACCGAGGTTCAGTACGGCCGCTTTGCCTCCTCAGGCACCACCGGGTTATTTGACCACATAATAATCAGTGAGGAAATAGGGGTCCAGAAACCCAGGAAGGAATTCTTTGACACTGTGCTCAGGATAACCGGTGCATCTTCAGAAGAGTGTCTCATCATAGGTGACAGCCTTACAAGTGATATCCAGGGAGGCATCAACAGCGGCATCGACACGCTTTACCTCTATCTGTCGGGTGAGAAAAAGGAAGGAGGGTACACTTACAGTGCCCCTGACTACGGCACCCTGATGTCCCTCCTTCTTTAAATGGTCACTTATCGACGCTGATAAGCTCTATATCGAATATGAGCAGCTGATTGGGTTCTATGTTGCTGGACCCGTTGATTCCGTAACCGAGATCGGGATGAACCCATGCCCTGATCTTTTCACCCTCACTCATCACGGAGCATGCGGCGCGGAAGCCTTCGATGATGTTCGTTGAAAGATCGAAGGTTGAAGTCTTGCCGCGTTCATACGATGAATCCTTAACTTCACCTGACAGCGTGATGAGCTGATAGTTCACCGTAACCGTTGAAGTGGCAGTCGCCCTGGCACCGCCTTCCGAAGGCTCCCTTAAGACCTCGTACTGAAGTTTGTCACTGTAAGCCTTCACGCCTGAACGCTTGATGTTCGTGGAAAGAAAACTTTCCGCGGCAGCAAGGTTCTTCTCCCTCAGGACCTTCATTTCCGCTTCATATGACTCATATCGCTTCTGCTGATACTCATTCATTATCGCCTGACTTTCCGCCATTGTGTATGTGAAATCATTGTCGGCATAGGCCCTGACCCCCTCAGCAAAATAAGCTTCATCCAGCTCAGGCATCTGAGCCTTTATGGAATTAAGCAGCTGATAGCCGTAAACATAGGCAAACTTCTCATCCAGCGTTGAGGGCGCAGGAATAGTGTCAGTCTCCACGCTTCCGTCGGTGGCCGGTTCCGGCGGCACCGTATCGGTGACAGCGGCATTTCTGCCGCAGGAGACGCAAAGCAGGGTTAAAAAGAAAAACAGTAAGTATTTTGACATAATGGTAATCCTAAAATAACACTCTTATACCATCTGCGGTAAGTACCTGTCCCGAAGAATCGGCAACTGCAATTGCGGGAAAATCCTTCACGGTCAGACGAAGCAGTGCTTCCGGTCCCAGTTCAGGGTATGCAACAGTCTCACAGGAGGTGATGCATGAGGAATAGAGCGCCCCGCAGCCCCCGAATGCCTGCAGGTAAAGTCCTCCGTATTTCCTTACCGCTTCCAGTACAGGAGGCTTCCTCGGCCCCTTTCCTATCATGAGCCTGAGTCCCTTTTCAGTCAGGAGAGGAGAGAACGGATCCATCCTTGCACTGGTTGTGGGTCCGCAGGAACCCATCACATGTCCCTCCGCAGCGGGGGAAGGACCCATGTAGTATATACCGTTTCCCTCGAATTCAAAGGGAAGTTCATCCCCGTTCAGCACGGCATCGTACAGCCTCTTATGCACCTGATCACGTCCGACATAGAGAATTCCTGAAACCGAAACGGTATCTCCTGCCTTGATCTTTTCCAGTTCTCCTTTTTTGTAGGGCAGCTCAAGCTTCACCATCATAACCTCCCGGGACGACCACGGTCGCCCTTCTCTCCGCATGGCAGTTCACGGTCACGGCAAGGGGAAGGCCTGCAATGTGGGTCGGATAGGTTTCGATTGCAGCACCCAGACATGTATTGTCACCTCCGAGTCCGCCGGGACCGATGTGAAGGGCGTTGACACTGTTCCTGATTTTTTCTTCCAGGTCCCTGTAACGCCTGTCAGGATTTGCCCCTGTCCTCAGAAGTGCCTTCTTGCTTAAAAATGCAGCCTTATCCATCGTTCCGCCCAGTC
>JBJEWN010000310.1:0-2351 GCA_051885075.1 Bullifex sp. | reverse complement strand
CTTTATATGATGAAAGGATAACCCTTTTAAAGAAAATTGATGCTGAGAAACAGCTGATTAAGGCAGAGGAAGAATATGCAAACAGAGTATCATCTGTAGATAATAAAATTACTGATCTCAGAAAAGAGATTTATCAGTTTGGTTTATCTGACAGGGATGTTGCCGTTAGTGAGGTTTACGATGAATGGTCAACAGCACTTGAAGGTATAACCGATAACGAAAAAGTCAATGAAATCAATAAGAAATTCAGTGAGATGCTGTCACTCACAAAGAGATTCTATGACCTTCAGGAAAGGAGTGCAAAAGAAAAAGACAGAAAAACGGCAGGTGACAGTTTTAATGAAACAATGTCAGCCCTGAGGGAGCGCAATGTCAATCCTTTCCTTAATTCATGGGCAAAAGCCCAGGCAGGGGCAGATGCTGCCGTAAAGGAATGGAAGTCAGGAATTAATACATCGGTTTTGGGTAGTACAGCATCACTGGATGCGTCCATAAGAGATGAATACATGAAAAAATATATGGCTGACATGTATTCAGAAATGGGTAATTCGGTCACCTCTGCCCTCGGTGAAACGTGGCAGTTATATGATGCTATAGGCATGCTTGCCGGAGGTGGTGGTTTCGGCGGACTTATCGGAATACTTGTTGATCTTGCCACACAGACCGAACTCTTCAGTAAGGCATCAAGTTTTATTTCAGATACGGTCCTTCCTGTACTGAATGCATTTCTTGAACCTGCGGTTGATTTGCTGGATGCTTTATCGGTGGCGATTCAGGGGCTTCTTGTGGATGCGCTTGACCCATTCTTTGCGGTATTCAAAACATCCATGAGCCTTATAACAGATTTACTGAATCCCATTGTGGAGATTCTCAGTTCACTTATTAATGAGGCCCTGAGCCCCGTTGAACTCATACTTGATACCGTTGCTGAAATCCTGATACCGATTGTCAGTACGCTGTCATCGCTTATATCAATGCTGAGCCCATTGTTTGAAATTCTTACAGTAATCATGGCTATACTCAATCCAATTATTGAAACCATCCTGAAGCCAATTGCCAACTTCCTGAAATGGCTGTTTGAGATGATTATCACAGGATTCACATATGCGGAAGTTTTCCTGAAAAAAGTCATGGGTTCGATTCTTGGATTCTTTCTGGATACGTGGAATGGAATTGTGGGTATTCTTAGAAGTATAAACATACTCGGATGGAGACCGTTTGAAGGGATGGAGTATGCAGATACGACAAAGTCTGATAACTGGAAAAACCTGAAATATGAGGAAGAGGTTAAAAAGAAACTTGATGAACTCAATGAAAAAATCGGAAGTGTTGCAGAAACCAATCTTGAAATAGCTCAGAATACCAACCCCAATGATGAGCGTCTGAAGGAAGTTGAGGACCTTTATCAGAGGGGAATCATAACTGCACTTCAGAGGGATGCGGAAGTGGCTTCCCTGGCAGGCAGGCAGTATGATCCGACAAAGCTTTATTCAGGCGGTATATATAGGTCAACAGGTTATCAGACCTCAGTCAGTTACGGTGATATGACCTTCGTCATAAATACGGATAATATGACCGGAAGTCAGGTTAAGGACCTTGCAAAGGAAGTCATCAGACAGCTTGATGAGAGAACAAGACCCGGCAGTAAGACCATTGCATAAGGAGATTTATAAGTGTTCACATATGAGTTAAGAAGGGATGATGAGGCACAGTGGTTTGCAATCAGCGGAGACCAGACGAATTCCGCAGACACAAGCGTATCAATGCCCTTATGCACGACCGATTTCAAATCAGCCACACCAACTGCATCGTTCACCGTCAGATATAACGGTAACCCAAAATACAGAACGGTAATTGATTATATCCTTGATGCATGGAAGAACTTGGTTAAAGTCCATGCCCGTATCATTCAGGATGGGGAAGTCGTTGCATCAGGATACCTTGATAACTCATCACTTGATATTCAGTCCGGGGCAATTCCTGAGAATGTCTCACTGTCAATAAGGGACTACATCACTGACCTTGATAAAGATATCGAAGGTGTGAACTTTGTTGCGGATAAGGATGATGTCGAATGGTCTAATGGCATATCCGTTGCTCTTGCCGTGGAAAAGGTGCTCAGAGCCGCAGGATATGAAGGTGAGGTTATCTGTGAGGTTTCATCAACAAGAAAAATTGCGCACTTCTCCATCACCGAGGATGATGGATGCACATACCGAGAGAAGATAGACAAGATTCTTTTCGAAGCACCCGGGCTTGTCTTATGGAGAAATCCTTCAACAGGCAAATATCACATCACGAATCTTCAGCAGCAGACTTCAACAGACTCAAGGGTCATAAATTATCTTATC
>JBJEWN010000309.1:0-2365 GCA_051885075.1 Bullifex sp. | reverse complement strand
CAGTTCATGGAGAAAGAAGAAAACAGGGACTATGTCAGTGCGCTTTCACATGTCTACAGACCAGAGAATGTGATAAAGGATTTCTTTGCCGAAATAAACCATAAACTCAGCTTTCTGTCCGATACCGATCCGGATGAAATGCTTTCCTTTGCACTTGAATACACGAAAGCCAGGATAGATGAGCTGGTATCTTTCTTCAGCGATGAGTTTTCTCATATAGGGGATGACCTGGAGGGTGATGTACTTACAGCTTTTGAAGCATTCATGGAGAAATGGAACAGGGGAGAATATCCTCCATCCCTTGAGTTTTACAACGGAAGGAAGAGGAAGGGGTACCTTAACGGTGTAAAGGAACATCTGAAGGAGCTGAATGAGATCTATAAAACACAGTTTGCACCGGCTTTTTCCGTTCTTGAAACGCTTCCATCGGACAAAGTTTATCTTGAAGCGATAGACAGCTTTTCAAAGCTGCTGAAAACGGAAAAACGGAAGAGATCCGCGCTTACTTTTTCAGACATTTCATCACTTGCCCTCGATATCCTCAGGAACAGCACGGAGATAAGAAGGTCAGTCAGGGATAAATATGACTACATCATGATCGATGAGTTCCAGGACAACAACAGCACACAGAGAGAGCTTCTGTTCCTGCTTTCCGAGCGACCTGATTCTGAGTGCGGTAATGAGATAACCGCCGCAGACATATCTCCTGAGAAACTCTTCTTCGTAGGCGATGACAAGCAGTCGATATACCGTTTCAGGGGTGCTGATGTATCTGTATTCAATGAGCTTAAGGATGATCTGAAGCGCGCGGGAGGGGAAAACCTCACGCTTTCAACGAACTACCGCAGTGAGAAAGTCCTCATCGACCACTTCAATGCAGTCTTTAAAAATGTGTTCAGTTCCGGTGTGCATAACTATGATGCAGCGTTTACCGAGACAAAGTACTGTAAGAATACGGGATGCGCCCGCACTGAGCTTGCACTGCTTGACAGGGCAGACCTGATACAGGGCGGGCTTGATGCAGGTGAGTGCGAGGCCGAGTACATCGCTGATAAAATCAGCACTATGCTGACAGGAGACGGCTATCTCATAAACGGGAGACGCCCTGAAAGTCAGGACATTGCCATTCTGATGAGAACAGGCTCAAACCAGATGAACATAGAGCGCTCCCTGAAGCGGAGGGGGAGTCCGTATCAGGTGATGGACAGCAGGTCTCTGATGACCGAGGCGCTTTCATCCGATCTCTACGCGCTTTTGCAGCACATGGTATATCCGGAAGATAAGACAGCATATACCGCACTTTTAAAGTCCCCGTTCTGCAGGATGTCGGATATGGGAATCCTCTCACTTTCAAAGGGTGAGCAGCCGGATGAAGAGGACAGGATAAGGCTTGAGCATCTGAATGACTTCATCGCGGATCTTAAGGAATCGATGTACACCATGTCCCTTCCTGCCCTTATAAGGAAGATCTATACTGACGGAGGCTACAGGGCCTATATAGAGAACACTGACTCTTATAAGGCATTTTCCGAACACTTTGAGTATCTTCATTCCTTTGCGGTGAGTTACAGCGAACGCGGAAGCTCCATCACTGATTACATCAGGTTCCTGAGAAACAATATCGGTTCCTATGAAAGCACGGGGGAAATCACGGTACTGAAGGAAAAGAAGGAAGGTGTCCAGATCATGACGATCCACAAGTCCAAGGGACTTGAGTTCCCGATCGTCATTGTCTCATCAATGGGCAGCAAGGGCAGGGGGGAGACCGCTGAGCCCCTCTTTTCCCTTGAGGGCAGACTGCTCTTCGATTCCTCCAAAGGCTCAAAAAAACTCCTGAACATGGAGGAAGCGGCGATGAATGATGCAGAGATAAAGCGCATTCTCTATGTTGCGATGACGAGATCCGAGAACTATCTGCTGCTCACGGGAAGCTATAAGCTGACGAAGGATGGTCAGATCCATGGTTCGACAGGTAAGCTGCTGACGTATTACCTCAATGCAATAGGATACAGTCCGCTCACAGGAGAAGCTGAAATAAATGATGTTCATATAACTGAAATCCCGGCACTGGAGGATAAGGCTCCCGATACTTCCGTTGAAAGGAAGGACGTCATGATTACCCCTGATCAGGAACTTCCGTCTTTCACCTTCACTCCGCTGAGGCGGAAAGTGACTGATGATGGTGATCATACCCGTACATATGAAAGAGTTCCCTTAAGTGAGAATGAAGCCGATGAAATCATCACGAAGTATCAGGCAGCAGACAGGTTCGGAACCCTTGCCCACCTTGCCATGGAGCTTTCGATGAGGGGCGAGAGTCTGGAAAGTCTGGAATGTGACATTTCAGATAAGATGAGTGAGAATG
>JBJEWN010000308.1:0-2369 GCA_051885075.1 Bullifex sp. | reverse complement strand
TGCTCTGCGTACTCGGCTTTGCAAATGTAAGCAACCTGGATTACGGTATCAGGATCGCATACATGTTCATCACATACGTGCTCTATGAGGCACTTTACACATGTGTGAACGTTCCCTTCGGAAGTCTTTCCAGCGTCGTTACCGATGACTCAAAGGAAAGAACGGCACTTTCCAGATACAGAAGCCTAGGCGGAACGATCTTCATGACCGTCATCGTCATCGCAGGTCCGCTCGTGCTCTATGACAATGCCAGGAACCCGATCCCCGGAAGGTTCATGATGATGGCAAGCGTATGTGCACTCATCGGTTTCCTCTGCCTCCAGATCACATGTGTCTGGTGTAAGGAAAGGGTCATCTACCATGCACCGAAACAGCAGAAGGTCAAGTATCCTGAAGTCCTTAAGCACATTGCTCACAACAGGGCTCTCTTAGGTCTCATGCTCTTCAGCTTCTTCGGAATGGTCGGTGCATCCATCGTCAACGGACTCAACACATATCTCTTCCGTGACTGGTTCGGCAACATAAAGATCATGTCCGTTTCAGGCATGCTCAGCACGGTCTACGCGCTCATCGTATTTGCAATCACACAGCCGCTTGCCAACAGATTCGGTAAGAAGGAGTGGTGTATCTACAGTGCGGGCTTTGCCGCTGCAGTCTTTGCGGTTCTGTTCTTCTTCCCGATCCACAACCCCATTCTCTTCATCGTCATCAACGGTATCTGTTACCTCGGCGCATCGGGAATGCAGGTCCTGATCTGGGCAATGGTCAACGATGCTATCGACTACCAGGAACTCATGACAGGTAAGAGAAACGAAGGTATCGTTTACTCCGCATACTCATTCTTCAGAAAGCTGGCAAATGCAGTCTCAGGTTCACTTTCCAGCTTCATCCTCGGCTTCATAGGCTACAACGTCGCTTCAAACCAGCAGACCGCAGAGGTCATCGGCAGGATCTGGAAGAGCTACACCGGATTCTATGTCCTTGGTTACGGACTTGCAATCCTGATGCTCATCCTCATCTACCCGCTCGGCAAGAAGAAGACTGAGGAAATGCTTACGGAACTCAAAAAAAGAAGAGCTGAAAGGGCATCAAAATGATTACCATTCAGTGCGAAACACAGAACAGGAAAGGATATATCCTCCGCGGCACGGTAACTCTTCCGGGTGCGGAGGGGACTTACCCCACCCTCGTCAACCTTCACGGCTTCGGCGGGAACAGGATGGGATACAAGAACATGCACGTCTCAATGGCAAGGGAACTTGCCAAAGCCGGAATAGCATGTGTCCGCTTTGACTTCTACGGCAACGGGGAAAGTGACGGCGAGTTCGATGAAATGACCTTCACTTCCCTCATTGAGGACAGTGAGGACATTTGGGCATGGACGAAAGGTCAGAACTGGTGCGATAAGGAGAGAATGATCCTCTCAGGACAGAGTCTCGGAGGATTCGTGGCGGCAACGGTTGCTCCCAGGGTTTCTGAAAAACTTCTCATCCTGATGTGTCCGGGAGCCGGCATGTGGTTCGGCTGTGCGGAAAGAAGCCGTGAGATGGAAAAGAAAGGGATAATGTACGGAGATATCGAAGGCCTTAAGTTCTCCCATAACTTCAACTACGACCTGGCAGGATACAATCCGTTTGAGGATGCAAAGAATGCACCTGCGTCAAAAGCCCTCATCATAAGGGGAACTGCCGACAAGCTGGTTGATGACAGGACATGTGAAACATATCTTGCACTCTACCCGGAAGGAAGCGTTTACAGAAAAATTGAGAACGCTAACCACAACTTCTCATCTATCCCGCACAGGGAAGAACTGAACCGGATGATAGTGGAGTTCATAAAAGATAATCCCTGATTTTCTTTTCCTCAGTGCAGTGGTATAAAAATGCCATGGAAAGTGATAAAAGCACGCTCACACTCTGGCAGAGTGCAGCCATAATTACAGGTTACGGGATCGGAGGAGGTGTACTGACCATGCCGTATCTTACGGAGAAGAACGGCATCTTTTCCGCACTTCTGATCCTTACCGCCGCACTGATTGCATCAGTTATCCTGCATCTCATGATAGCTGAACTATCGGTCAGAAGTGATGACTACCAGATCATCTCCGCATTCTCACGCTTTCTTTTCAGGGGAAGGCTTAAGAACATCCTGTCAGTATCATTCTTTGTCATGATGGCGCTGGTGCTGGTCTTCAACCTTTCCGCATACATAGAAGGAGCAGCGGAGATAATAGCTCCCATGACGGGACTTTCCCTCTGGCTTTCACGGCTCATCTTCTATGCAGTGGCAGCCTCGGTAGTTCTCTTCGGTCTAAGGGCTATGGGAATAAGTGAGGAAATAGGTATTACGGCAATACTCTGCCTTGTTCT
>JBJEWN010000307.1:0-9897 GCA_051885075.1 Bullifex sp. | reverse complement strand
TCCGCTGATATTCCATGATTTTTGCCTGGCTGTCTTCCATAATTGCTTTTACTCTGGCATCGCGATATGAATTGCTACGTGTCTGAAAACTCTCACTGAAACCAGCAAAGGCATCGTCAGTTATGCATCGACAAACCCTGAACATCTCGAAACCAAGTTCCTTACTGTATTCCGACCTGTATTCATCGTCCTTATATCCATAATGGGCAGCCAGGTTTACCATTATCTCAGGAATATCCTTCTGTTCAAACATACCACTGATCTTAGATGCCCACTCGTCGTCTGATGCAACAGGCACTATCTCTTCTCGTTTAAAATCAACATAAGCAACCTCATAATGAAGCTCATCTCTTTTACCTGTTGGTCCAGATGCAATGAATCGGGATATCATATATCCGTAAAGTCCATATGAAGCATCAAGGTATTCTTTCTTGAGATCACATTGCCTTACGCTGACAACAGAACATGGATTAATCTCAATCTGTTTGGTACTGAGCTCGTCACTTAACCATCTGACAAAAGGATGATCGACAGTAATTAACTCCATTCCGGGAGGAGTTGCGAAATTCTGTTTATTATCGAAGCGGACCTTAACTTCCCGATGTTCAGAAAGTCTGGTTTCAACATGATTTCTTCTGCAATATGCTTCAAGCTTTAAACATACCTCCGGAGGCAGAAGCATATTATAGATATAATCAGAGCTGAGTTCGGTAAGCAACCAGTCCGTATTTCCACGATAATACTTGTTGAGGTAGTATTTTATGAAACTGAAAAGATCATATGGCGTTAAATAGTGCCCCATCTTCTCTGCTTTTTCAATGCTCTGCATCTGCGCCTGATTGTTTGTTGCAAAATCAATCTGTGACTCACTTATGGTATTTTTGAGTTCTTCAATATACTTGTCAGACATTTGGCTGAGCATATCTAGATCAACCCTCTCTTTCTGAGACAGAGTCGGATGAGCTATATTAATTATCAGATTGGAAACACTGTCACCAAGAATAGTCTCAAGGGACCCGATTGTTCCCTGGAAAAGGTTTATTTTCGTATACAATGCATCAAGAACCTGATCTTCAATCGTGTTTTCACTGAATATGTTGTAAACAAAAATTTTCTCTGAAGCCTGTCCAATACGGTCTATACGTCCTATTCTCTGCTCAAGTCGCATGGGATTCCAGGGCAGATCATAATTGATGATTGTATTGCAGAACTGGAGGTCAATACCTTCTGAACCTACTTCTGTTGAAAGCAGAATGGCAGGTTTCGCATCTGAAAGCCGGAAATTCCTTATAATACTTTCCCTACTGACACGGTCACGGTTGGCACCGCTGATATAAAAAACTGCAAAACCATCAGCTTTCAGTCTTGATTCCAGATAATCACCAACAAGCCTGAATCCAGTGAAAATAATAACCTTCTTTGTTTCACTGACCGGAGCCTTCATGGAAAGAAGCTGCTGCAGGAGAGTATTGTATTTGGAGTCATGTTTTCTTAAATCCGCACTCTTCAGAATGTGTTTCAACTCTGCAATGGAGATACTCCCTATCATGGCATCATCATTATCAAATAACCTGACAGAATAATCTTCTTCATTTTCCTCAACCAGTTTAAGATCCATGAAGTGTTCGGCACCGATAGGAAATGAACTGGCAAGGAGCCGCTTTCTGGTTATTGCTGATATTGGAATGGCATCATAGTTCCTTATCATTTCTTCAAAGCAATCATTAATCAGTCTGTAATACTTCATCTCAGATTGTGAGAGCCTGAAACTAATTGTTTTTGCTTCCCTGAGATGTGAGTTAGGCAGCACCTGACTCTTGCAGCTTCTGCACATATACTGTGACAGGAAGTTATAAGATGCCAGTTCACTGGAAACCTTAAGCCTCTCAGTTATACCATCTTCTCCAAGATCGATGACTCGGTCTGCCTCGTCCAGCAGTTCTGAAGGGACATTAACGGATAAGTATCCTGTTCTTAATTCATTTACTAGTTTATGGCCTTCCTCAATTTCATGTAGCTTTTTTCCATCATCCAAAAATGACAGGACAGCCCTGAGAGGCCTGTTTCTGTAACACAGAAGTTCATATTCGGATAACCTGCTGAATGCAGTTGGATTGATCAGGTTAAGCAGGCTGAATAGATCCTCGCTTTTATTCTGTATGGGAGTTGCAGTCAGGAGAACCTGTTTATAAGATGCATTTATAAACCTTCTTGCATTCCTGAAAGATTTCGTTTCGCTGTTGCTGAGATTATGTGCCTCATCGATGATTATCATATCAAACAGGTATTCACCGGCTGAGTAATCAAGGAGTTCAAGAAGTTCAGCATCAATTTCTCTTTCATTTTTCAGATTCCTCATCTTTATGAGAGAGTAAATCATCACCCGCGGTTCTCTTAATGTGACAGGCTTCCTAATCTCATCCAGCAAATCAGAAGTCTCGACTATATCAGCCTTAATGGAGAAATGTTTCCTCAGTTCTTCTTTCCATTTGGTCTGTAGATTTGGCGGGCATATTATCAATAGATGAGACAGCCCTTCCTTAACGGAAAACTCCTTCCAGATGGAGAGAGCTTCCACTGTTTTACCCAGACCTACTTCATCCGCTATTATCAGGCTATGTCCGCTTGACTCATTCATCATCATGACAGGTTTATACTGATGAGGGAAGAAAATTGTCTCTCCTGCATGCATTGAATAGTAAATGTTAGTAAGGTTACCTCGGATTTTCTCTGCGACAATAAGGTTATTAAGATCCTTATTATCTCCAAACTCTTCTTTGGAAATACTGTCTTCTATGTATACGCTACCGCTTGGAGTCAAAGTTTCTGGCCTGCATACAATTGTGCGATGATCACAGAATACGTAACAATAATCTTTTATATCACCATCACCTTCATAGACCCTGGTTACGACACCTGTTCTGTCAGGATTGCTTTTAAAGCTGACCACATCACCTTTTCTGAACATATCCCCTCACATATCACAGACTTATAAAGAATATCATAACCTAATGAAGAGAAATAGTCAGGCAATGAAAAAGAAGTCTGACACTCAGCATGAAGTGATATTACACATCCCCCATGTTTCACAGACAATGGTTCCATCTTCCAAACATTCACGTATCACGCATCTTGTTGCCTGCTTCTCTTCCACTATATGACCTGCATCATCGAAGTAGATAATCTGAGAATAATCCCCGCCATTAGGAGTTTTAGATAGCATCTTTTCCGATTTCATATTCTGCTTAATGATCATACTCAAACAGCCAACACCTGTAATAAATAGGATTCCTGATCAGAACTTCAGCCCATGCTCCTCTGCCCACTTATCGAAATAGTATTTGTAGTACTCATAATTGAAATCCTCATAATCATCATAGAGATCATGTTCCTTCAGTTTGGCTATGAAAGGACGGACATATGTGTCCCTGTGACGGAGGATGTCAAAGAGTTCTTTCCTGAGTTGCCTGTCTTCGGTTACGAACTCCTTTACATAAAGACTCATGCCGGACCTGTGATCAAGTTCTTCAAAGGTCAGAAACCGAAAACTGTTTGTGCTGACCGTGGCTGGCTCATCGGGATGTTTTCGCATGTCATCCAGCTCATTTCTGGAAAACGGTAAGTCATCAAAGCTGCCTGTGTCTTTATGATAGTAAAGGTTGGTATTGGGTGTATCGACTGATAAAACCAGTTCCATTAGTGTTGCCATTTCAGATCCTCTTTTTTTTCCATTTTATGTTATCAGCAGAAGAAAAGGAAGCTGTTCTTTTTGTCGAACAGCTGTATGAGTTTTATTTTGCGAGCTTCCCGATTTCCCTGAAGATTATGGATGCTGTTTCCATGTCGATGAAGTCATCTGCATTGGAAGCGTTTTCCAGGTGCTTCACGTAAGATGCTTCGGGATGGAACTGAAAGCCGATGACAAAGTCCCTGTCCGTCCTCTCGATGATCTCAACGGTTTCGAGCCCGTTCACATCCGTATAGCCCGCAAGAATCAGGGGAGTCCCCTCAAGTCCTGTCAGTGCCTGATGGTGCCAGGACGGGATGTTTTCAAGTACATCCTTCTGGAATAACTCTTTTACTTTTGAACCATCAGCAAGAGTTACATCATGGGGTGCATAGTCCCTGTAAGAGTCAGGAGTTGCCTTTTCGTTCCTGTGTTCATGGCTGTATGGCACCCCCTGCTCTTCAAAGTATACGGGAAGGTCCTGGATGATATCAGCTCCTGATACGACACCGAGCATCTGGGCCCCCCTGCAGAAGCCGATGACTGGGATGTCATTATCGATGCAGTAGGTCATGAGAAGGTAATCGGAGACGTCACGGGTCGCATTATAGTCCTTCTCATCCTCTATGCCGTGCCAGGGTTCAGGGGATGCAAGCAGTGTCGGCGCTATATCCTCACCGCCCGTGAAGATCACAGCACGGCAGTCGTGCTTTGACATGACTGCATCGATGTTTGAGTTGGTGTAAAGCTCACTTTTTATTGCTTCTGCGTATTCACTGATCAGGATGTCGTTCTCATCGATTGCTGATGGAGCAACCTTATTGTTTTCGTAGGGTATTGAGTAGCTGACAACCTGATCAACCATGACGTAAGGGATATCAAGGTCATCCAGTGTTTTTGTGATGTTTGTATAGAACTCGGAGTCAGGATCACTTCTCCATGCTATTCCTATAACTCCGGTTTCTGCTTTGGTCGTGGTACAGGAAACAAAGAAAAATGCCGTGATGAGCATTATGGTTAAGATAAGTTTTCTTATGTTCTTCATTTTTATCCTCCATAAAGTATTTAATGTTAATCGATATTATAATAGTTGTTATTGCAATGAGTCCACAGGATTGATATACCGCTGTCAATAGTGTCTGGTTATCTGTTGTAGTGTTTTTTTGTGTTTTTTCCTGCATATTTACGCTTTATATATGGTATTGGTGATTTCTAAAGTGGTTTCAGTTTCCAGAAAAAAACCTTCTTTCCCTTTTCTTGACTTTTAATCCGGATTTTGGGAATAATCATTGATGAACGAGTAGCAGGAAGTGCGTAAGTCCGGTTCCTGCTGCCCGTTTTTTTTGTATTCGTGCGAAGTCGCCGTAATCAGAGAATCTTATTTTAAGAGGAGGTGAAACAGGATGAAGAGAGTAAAAGCAGCGTGTATCTGTCAGACACTGCACTTCCAGCTTAAGGATGATGTTCCCCGTGAATATGCCGCCGAGCTGGCTCAGAAGGAGTATGAACAGTACAAAGAGCATCTGACCCGGAACAGGACAGCGTTCAGGATCGTTGAGGAAACGAAGGAGCCTGACGGTTCGATCGTGGTCAAGGTGATCAAGCAGTACAATGAATCTCCGGTCGGGGATTATCTGGACTGAACATTTTAATTATCACAAGTATAAAGTGTGTGGCTCTTAAGCGTAAATCCGGCTTAATGAGCCACTTTTTTTGCGTAAGGAGTTCTTTGATAAATGGAAGAGAAAACAAACAGGTATCTTGAAACGGAGAAAGTGTCAAAGCTGATGAAGCAGTATGCACTTCCATGCATAATTTCCCTTCTGGTCGCGGCACTGTACAACATCGTCGACCAGATATTCATCGCCAATGCATCATACCTCGGTTCATACGGTAATGCGGCAAACACGGTCGTGTTCCCCCTCACCGTCATTGCCCTTGCAATTGCAGTCATGATCGGGGACGGATGCTGTGCATACGTAAGCCTAAGTCTCGGTAAAGGTGAGAACGAAAATGCCAGGAAAAGTGTGGGAAACTCTGTCGTGATGGTAATCGTAAGCAGTATCGTGCTTACTGCCATCTACCTTATCTTCAGTGATGCGATCCTCACCGCATTCGGAGGACGGGTCAATGCTGAAACCTTCAGACAGTCAAAGGAGTACTTCTTCTGGATTACAGTCGGTATTCCTTTCTACATGTTCGGACAGTGCCTGAACCCCGTAATCCGCTCTGACGGAAGTCCTAAGTTCGCGATGGTCTCCACTCTCTCAGGTGCAGTCCTCAACATCATCCTTGATCCTGTTTTCATCTTTGTTTTCAGGTGGGGCATGATGGGTGCTGCGGTCGCAACCGTCCTGGGACAGATACTTACAGCTGCTCTTGCCATCCGGTACCTGCTGCACATGAAGCTTGTAAAGCCCGGACGTAAGGACTTCGTCCTTTCAGGCAGGAACTGCAGCCGCACCCTGACACTGGGTATCACCAGCTTTCTTTCCCAGATATCACTGGTTGCGGCAATGGCCGCGATCAACAACATGGTCAGGAAATACGGCGGTCTTGATCCCATATTCTCACTGGAACAGTATGCACAGATTCCCATGGCTGTCGTGGGTATCGTCATGAAGTTCTTCCAGATAGTCATTTCAATAGTCGTCGGTATGGCTGCAGGATGCATCCCCATCGTCGGATATAACATGGGAGCCGGAAGGAAGGACCGCGTGAAGGAGCTCTTCACAAAGCTTCTTGTCTGTGAAGCACTTGTCGGTGCGGTTGCACTTATAATAGTTGAGTTTTTCCCCCGCGAGCTCATCGGAATATTCGGGGCTGCAAATGAAAGCATGTACTACACCGAGTTTGCAGTAAAGGCATTCAGGATTTACCTATGCATGATGATCTTCGCATGCGTGAACAAAGCATGCTTCATCTTCCTGCAGGCAATGGGAAAGGCAGCGGAATCGACACTGCTTTCAATGATAAGGGAGATAGTATTCGGAGTCGGCTTTGCCCTGCTTCTGCCCATGTTTTTCGCCCTTGACGGTGTGCTTTACTCAATGCCCCTCTCCGACGCGCTGACATTCATCATTGCAGTCATTCTCATTATAAGAACCTATAAGGAGTTAAAGGAGGATAGAAAATGAGTAACAGAGTCATTACCATCAGCCGTGAGGCAGGAAGCGGCGGACGCACCATCGGAAGGAAAGTGGCGGAAAAGCTCGGTATTCCATGCTATGACGCAGAGCTTATCGAAAAGATAGCAGAAGAGTCGGGATACAGCGATGAGTATGTCAGGTCGGAAGGTGAAGGAGCTCTGTCAGGGTGGTTTTCCAACATCTTCTCAAACAGGGCCATGGGACCAACCAATCAGGACAGGCTCTGGGTTATACAGAGCCGTGTGATCACAGAGCTGGCGGAAAAAGGTCCCTGTGTCATCGTCGGAAGATGCGCTGACTATGTGCTTCGCAGTAAGGCCGACACACTCAATGTGTTCATCCATGCAAATCCGGCAAAACGCGCGGAGCGTATCGTGCGTGAGTACGGGGAAATCAACGACAGGTCCCCTCTTGACCGTATCCAGGAAAAGGACAGGCGGAGGGCAGCCTATCACAGGTTCTATACCGACATGAAGTGGGGACAGTCCCAGAACTATCACATCTGTCTTGACAGCGGAAAGCTTGGAATCGATAAGTGTGCTGAAATAATTGCTTCCCTTTTTTAACGCTGAATTCCCTGTCAGGCTTAAACCTGACAGGGGAACATCATCAGCTGGTCCACAGGCATGTTATTTTTTTTGAGCAATCAGATGTTTTGGGCGAGTATAAATCTTTATATATAAATACGTTTTGTGATATTACACTACTAAACACGAAATGGCATGTCAAACACACTGTAATGATGTAAACTTGATATATCCAGGACAGAAGGTTATATCCGGAGGTGTGAGTTTGACAAAGGAAGATATTCTGAAGGGTGAGTCAGCTACTCCTGAATTCAAGGAACAGCTTCCTTCAAACAGCGAAAGATATACGAAGACCGTAGTTGCCTTTGCGAACTCGAAAGGCGGAAAAATCGTAATCGGGGTCAACGATAAAACCATTGAAATCAAAGGTGTTGAAACAGCATCACTTTTCAGGACCATGGACACCATTGCAGATACCATATCACAGGTAACCGAACCAATGATTATTCCTGATATTTATCCATGCACTGTTGAAGGAAAGACTCTGATCGTCATATCAGTACCTCCTCTGATGAAGCGTCCCTACTGTCTCAGAAAACTGGGGCGTGATAACGGAACATATGTCCGTGTCGGAGCAACAACACAGCCTGCATGGCCTGAAAAGATCAGGGAACTGGAGCTGGAAGGAACAAGAACAAGCTGGGACGAACTTCCTGCAGTCGAGTATCGTGTTTCCGATGAAGCAATCTCAGGATTATGCTCCGACATCAACCGTTACAGAGAGGCATATGCCAGGGAGAAAGGTATTGAAGCAGGACTTAAGGAGGTAACGGTAAGGAATCTGGAAAACTGGAATGTGCTTAAGAAGAATGGTGCCGGATATATTGCATCAAATGCGTTTGCCCTCCTTACCGGTGACTTTTTCAGATATGCCAGAATACAATGTGCGGTCTTTGCAGGGAAGAACAGAGGTATCTTTATAGACAGGAAAGAATACGACGGACCGGTATATAAACAGATTGAAGAAGCATATCATTTCGTATTAAGAAACATCAGGTTATCATCAGAGGTAATCGGACTTGTCCGCCATGATTATTATGAGTTTCCTTTAAGGGTAATAAGGGAGATGATCATCAATGCAGTGTGTCACAGGAATTACCTGGAGAACGGCTGTATTCAGGTTGCCCTTTTTGAAGACAGGCTTGAAGTGACATCCCCGGGTGGACTCTATATGGGACTTACCCTGGATGAAGCATTAAGCGGCACGTCAAGACAGAGGAATAAAGTACTTGCTGAGGTTTTCAGTGAGATGAAGCTGATCGAAGGATGGGGAAGCGGACTTTCCCATATCGTTCATGACACTGCTGAATATGGACTGAAACCACCTGAGTTTCTGGAAAGTGCCAATATGTTCAGGATCAGCATATACAGGAAGGATATTTCTGCCAGTTCAGGAAACAGATCTGTTTACTCCGACGACTGCATCGGAGTAAAGTCGGAGAATCAGGATAACAGTGTCGGAGAAACTTCCAGGAACTTGGAAATTCCCAACGCCAGGGATGATATTAACAGAACTCAGTCCCTGATCCTTTTGTTTATTTCTGAGAACCGGTATGTGACTATCAGTGAACTTTCCTCAAAACTTGGGATCAGCACGAGGAGCATCGAACGGAATATTCAGATTCTCAAACGTAAAGGAATACTCTCACGTATGGGAGCTGATAAGGGAGGATGGTGGGCCATCACTTCCTCTTCTCCCTGTACTCCCTCGGAGACATCCCTGTCCAGGAAGTGAAGAGTCTTGTGAAGTAGCTTGCATCATCTAAGCCGCACATTTCCCCTACATCCTGAATCCGCATGTCGGTTCCATTGGGGAGGTATGCGGCATGCTCAAGCCGTTTCTGCCTCACGTACATGGTTATCGTGGTACCCATTTCCTTACTGAAAACTGCGGAAAGGTAGCTTGGCGTGACACCGCACTCCTTTGATACTGCTGAAAGGGACAGATAAGCCGTGATGTCATAGTCAATCATCGTGATCGCTGCTGCCACGGCGCGTGAATGGTTACGAAGTGAGTGTTCCTGCACTTCCCTGCAATAGGTGACGGACATCTGCTGCTGAAGGATGTAACTCTCACGTACCGTGCGAATGTTTTCTGTCTTTTTTTGCATACTGTGATGAGATGCTGTGTATTCTGTATGGATAAAGCCCGCCTGCCTCAGCGTCCTTACGGAGTATTGTATTGAAGATGATGCGGTAGTTCCTGCGGTCTCGCAGTGAATCATTAAGGCGCTTCGGGGCCCCTGCATTCAGAACCGATGATACAGCCTGTGTGACAATGTGCATCTTACCCTTTGCCACTGCATCCATCAGTTTCGATTCATTCGCATAGAGCTCCTCAACAAGCTTAAGATTTACATAAAGTAGCAAGAAAGCTTCCGTCCCTTTAGGGCGGATGATGAATTGCAGTTTTATTTATAATACAGATAGTTGC
>JBJEWN010000306.1:0-2382 GCA_051885075.1 Bullifex sp. | reverse complement strand
ACGTCCGGATCCGTGAGGGGCTAGCACCGTGAGGTGCCTAGTCTACTCGATCATAACATATGCACTTGTAATTACTCTGAGACTTGACGGTGACAGCCTGTTTGACGGAAGAAATTCATTTGATGGTTCAAAGAGGAGTCCTGCTTTCTTCCTTTTCGGAGTCCTTGCGCTCATGAGCCTCCTGATACTCAGACCGTACCAGATGTCAGGTATTTCGGTACTGATGTGGCTGACACCCGTCACGGTTGTCATATTCATTACCGTCGAGATTCTCAGGAGACGTCACTACAGGGACTTTTCCTTCCAGACCTACTGGGTGGGTGCAGTGAAGAGCTTCATCATGCTCTACAGCCTTGTTTACCATACATCGGTCGGAAATACGCGGATGGCAATGCTCGTGTATCTTGCAATAGCGGTAAGCAGCATGGCATCCGGACCTGTCAGAAAGCTCATGAAGGGAAAGCTTACCGGTATCAAGCTCAGCAATGCATGCATCCTGCTTTCCGCGCTGTGTTCATTCCTGCTTACTTTCAGTTCCCAGGCTGTGAACATGATCGGAATAGTCCTTGCAGGACTCTTTGCCAATGTGGCCGTAGCGGAAGCCGGGGATGGATACATGAAGGATGAACGTTATGTACCGGAGGAAAGGGGACTTGTAAGACTCAGGATACAGACTGCGGGAAGCGTCATCGAACAGCTGGTGCTGTTCTTCACTATATACGTGCTTGGTGAATACAGGATTCATGAGAACCTGCTTGCTCCATATGCGGCAGGACTTCCCGATCCGGAAGTGAGCCTTAAGCTCCGCATGGCGGGAATGATATGTTCCGTCCTGCTTTCTGCAACAGCCGTTCTCATAGTATGCATTGGTGAAATAAAAAGAAGGAGGAGTGCAAATGGATAAGCACACCGTTGTCAGGTACCTTGAGGAGAGGGCCTCTGATTTCTATGCTCTCAGCGACACCATCTGGGGTAATGCCGAGATAAGGTTCAAGGAGAAAAAGTCCGCAGAGGATTACAGGGCTTTCCTGGAGAAGGAAGGTTTTGAGGTAACTGTGGGACTTGCCGGGCTGAAGACCGCGTTTTCCGCCAGGTGGGGCAGCGGTAAGCCCGTTATCGGATTCCTCGGTGAATACGACGCGCTTCCGGGCCTGAGCCAGAAAGCAGGGGTTGCCGTGAAGGAGCCCACGGAAACTGACGGAAACGGTCATGGATGCGGACACAACCTCCTGGGAGTCGGTGCCCTCATGGGAGCTGTCGGCCTTAAGCACTATCTTGAAACGGAAGGTAAAGACGGAACGGTCATCTACTTCGGGTGTCCTGCAGAGGAAGGAGGAAGCGGAAAGACATTCATGGCAAGGGAAGGGTGCTTCGATGAACTGGATGCAGCCCTCTGCTGGCATCCGGCACCCTATAACATGATGCCGCCCGGTCCCGTGCTTGCCAATGACTCCATAAGGTACAGCTTCACCGGCATATCATCCCATGCCGCTGCTGCTCCGGAAGCGGGAAGAAGCGCGCTTGATGCGCTTGAGATCATGAACATCGGTGTCCAGTTTCTAAGGGAGCATATGCCATCAACTGCAAGGATACACTATGCAATAACTGATACCGGCGGTATCTCACCGAATATTGTGCAGTCCCATGCGTCCGCACTCTATCAGATCAGGGCACCCCATGCCCCGATGCTTGCGGAGCTTTATGAAAGGGTTAACAACATCGCAAAGGGTGCTGCCCTCATGACCGATACACAGGTTGAGATCAGATTCCTCAAGGGAACGAGCAACACCGTTCTCATTCCTGCCCTTGATGAAGTAATGTATAAAAACATGTGTGAGATCCATAACCCTGTTGAGGAAGCATCCGACATGGACTTTGCCCATGAGATCGTGAAGACACAGACCCCTGACGGCTCGGACAGGGAGAGTGCGTTCGACATTAAGCCCAAGCCATGGAATAAGGCAGGCAACATGCCGCTTCCGGGCTCCTCCGATGTGGGTGATGTCAGCTGGGTGTGCCCGACAACCCAGTGCGGAACAAGCACGTGGCCAGTGGGAACGGCAGCCCACAGCTGGCAGGCAGTAGCCTGCGGCAAGAGCGATTTCGCCCACAGGGGAATGCTCTATGCCGGTCAGATAATAGCGGCAACGGCAATTGACATACATGATGATCCCGCGCTTCTTGAAACAGCCTGGAAGCAGCATAAGGAAAAGACGGGCGGTCAGCCTTATAACTGTCCGATCCCGAAGGAGATCACACCGGATATCCTTGAAGCCGAAACGACGTAATCCGCAAAAGCCTCTTCTGATTACTCAGAGGAGGTTTTTTTTCATGCTTTGATAATAATGCAATGTCATATGTTATTAAGCAGTGGATAATGGA
>JBJEWN010000305.1:0-2391 GCA_051885075.1 Bullifex sp. | reverse complement strand
CCTTCATTGACAAGTCTTGCAATATGACTGAGCATATAATAGTCAGAACGGCTGGCAACCACATCACGGTCCAGAATAAATTCCCATGCATGTTTCAGATTCAGAATCTTCTGCACGTCGGTAGCCGTCATGCCTGAGACTTTTCCGTTCTCTATGATTTCTTCTGTTTGCGGAAATGATGTTGCAACACCTTCCAGAACGGCCTGATCATAGATATTCATTTTCATGTTGGCTCGTGCAAATGTGATGTTATTTATAACGTCAGCAGAAAGTTCACCCTCAGAATATCCCGCTGCGGCAAGTTGTTTTTCAATACTGCGGAGTGATTTCCTTATCTCACGGACTTCTCTGGCATTTCGCAGAAGTAAGTTATACAGTTCTTCAGTATATGCACCTACATAAGTGGATGTCTGTTTTCCGACAACTCGTTTTCTGACATAAAGATATTTTCCATCACCACGCTCCTTGATTTCGGGAGTACCATCATAAGGCATTAAATTCAATCTCGCTTGAAGATCGGCACGACTTCTGAGCAATTCTTCTATTTCGCTGTATTTTGCTGCCATTGCATCTCCTCCATTGGGGAACTTTTTCCATGATTATAATATATAAATGTTCCCCAATAGACAATACATATTGGGGAGCTTTTAAGTGATAAAACAATAGAAATGATCCCCAATTTCATTATTAAGTCTAGGCCTGCAGACAGAATTCAGGGTTTTCTTAAGGAGGGCAAAGACAAAAGTACATCGGGGACGGACTTCACTTCAGCGATGCGGACAATGCCGTGATCGCGGATGTGATGATCAGGTGTATTGCTTCCATATGATCATCCGCGAAGGAAGAAAAAAGTGAGTCCTCTCATTTTTTCGTATTCCCTGTCAAGCTCCTTATCTATTTCATAGATATTCCTGATTTCACTGCTTCCGGACTCTCTGTAATAATCAGGGATGAGCATATAGTCATGTGCGCAGGCTTCTTCACGTGAAACTTTCATAACTGAAGGGGAAAAACAGTTTTCTCCGGAGCCCTTCAGTGCTGTCGCAATCTGACTGCATGACTCATCATTGAGGATCTCATCACAGAACCTCACACTGAGCATTGAAACGGAAGAGTCGGCAGTCTTCGGCGACATCAGTACCATTGAAGGTGCTAACGGGTTTCTTATACCGAAAGAAAGGACATAAACATTACTTCCGACTTCGACCATATGCCTTCGGTTTTCGAATAAACCCCTGTTCCTCATGCGGAGAAAACTATCATTCACAACAAACAGCTTAGTGACATCTTTATCCATTACTTCCTGAAAAACAGCTTCATTGCGCACTGTAAATGCAAAATCGGGGAAAAGGACCAGGTTTTTGCTAAATACAAGTCTGCTGCGTTTTTCGTTGCTCTCATATCCGCATGTTATCGTACACCTGCTCCGTTCAGCCTCAGGCACGCACATGAAGAATGCCATCTTCGTAAGTACTCTCTGCTCTGAATCAGAAACAGCAATGATCAGATCACGGTCAAAGTCGCTTCCAATGCTCATGAAAGGTCCAGGCATATATTCGGTTTCAATCAGTATACGGTCACCATCGGTAACGGAAAGCATGTTTTCAGCCATGGCAACCTGCCATTCATTAAACTTAGTCACCCTTCTTGACGACCAGCAGGAAGCAACTGTTTCAGATATTTCCTTTGCCGTGAGCTTCTTCCCTTCCCTGATGAAAAAAGGATTCACATTATCTTCAAATCCTCTTTTAATAGACTCCTTGATAGTGCTGAACTCCCTGTCACGTATGGAACACAGGAATCTGAAAATCTCGTCGCCTTCCATATGAGCTTCTTTTTCCATCCACCTCGCGCGATAAGCAAGCTCGGTCATTTCCTCATAGCTGAGACCATCAGCCATATCGATTGCATCATCACCGGAAGTAAGGAAAAGCAGGAACAGATAGATTATTATCATTTCACTGTCATCCAGCTCTCCAAGTTCAGAAGCCACACAGTGTCTGATTACTTCCAATTTATTTTTTTCCGCATCAGACAGGGGACCGTTATGACTTCTTTTGAGACTGTCATAGTTTCTGTTCACCATTTGCCTCCAGAGAGAGGAAATATGAATCATTCCTCTCCTTCTCAAGCCTGATAATGTTACTGGCAGATCTTCTGAACTCAAGTGTTTTTCTGTATCTTCCGCCTGTCACATGCATCTGTTCTGAAGTCATGTCCGGAAGTATAAGTTCCGATATGCTTTCATTGCTGATAATCGAAAGAGTCCTTCCGATCATTACCTTCTCTATCTGCTTCCAGGCAGAAGCGGATGTGAGAAACGCCATGAGGAAATAGGGATCATAATTATCATCCAGTTCACTTATGCGCAGGCAGAAGGATGGAACGAGC
>JBJEWN010000304.1:0-2391 GCA_051885075.1 Bullifex sp. | reverse complement strand
ATTCACCGGATTGCGGTGATTCTAAAATGATTCTAAAAATCAAGTTCAATATGAGCAGTGACAGATACATTATATAATGTGGTCACTGCTCTTTTTTGTGCCTTGCATGAAGCTAAGCAAGGCGTACAGGAAATCTGCATATTCAGATATACCATCTTTTTCTGCCGGAGACAAAGGTGCGGGTGGTAAACCGCGGTACAATTGCGATACGCAGCATCTGCCTTTACAATCATGGTGAAGGAGGCGGTTAACATGAAACGGGACAGATTTCTTCTTACTTTAAATGATGATTCCTTTGACCTCATACTATACAGTCTGATTGAGATGAAAAACAGGCTGCAAAGTGAGGGCAGATACACCGATGCAGCAGACGAGGCTCTTGTCAGATTCCTGAAGGCAAAGAGAAAATACATCTGACAGCTGCATACATGGCCATGCCGATCTGAGCATGGTCTATTTTTTTAGGCAAAGGAGGACGCTTATGAAGAACATGAGAATAAGAATCGGAGGGGCATGTTCCCTGGCAGAAGAATCCGTTATTACACAGAGGGAGATGGAGGCAATCAAATGGACTGCAGAAACTGCATATGGTGGAATCAGAGACCACTATATCTGCGATGAATCTGATGTGTTCGCTGGGTATATGGATGCTGTAGTTTTTATAGCTCAGCATGATGCAGCGAAGGCATGCAGTTTTATATGTACACTGCTTAGAAGCACTCTGGCATTTGAGGTAGAGGATCTTGTTTCAAAGCTTGTCTGTGAAGATGATGGGTGTATGGAGGCCTTTGTCAGTGCATTTGTCGATGAAATCTGGCAGGATCTTTTCTTTTCTGAAGAAGACGAATATGACGAAGATACTGACGATGGTACTGATGATGACAGCTATAGAGAAATCAGAATATCTGTTGAAGGCGAGAACTGTGATGGCTTAAAGTGTGTGCTTGATGATATCTTCAAAGCTTTCGGCTTTCATTTTCCTGCTGAAGACTGGAGGTGTGAGCATTGTGAGTAAGGTTATTTCAATCTGCAACCAGAAAGGAGGAGTAGGCAAAACAACGACTGCCGCAAATCTTGGGGTTGCGCTTGCGATGGAAGGTGAAAGAGTCCTTCTTATAGACCTTGATCCGCAGTCGGACCTTTCCGCATGTCTGGGACTTGACAGGACGGACGAGCTTGAAGTAACGGTATCTACCATGATGGGAAAGGCGGTTAATGAAGAAAACTTCAATCCGATGGAGGGTATTGTAAAGACGGAGGAGGGTGTGTACTTTCTCCCGTCTAATCTTGAGCTTTCTGCAATGGAAATGAGCCTTGTCGGGGTAATGAACAGAGAGCGTGTGCTCAAAGGGTATGTGGACAGGATAAGAAACAGTTTTGATTATGTTCTCATTGACTGCATGCCTTCGCTTGGAATGATAACGATAAATGCGCTTGCCGCATCTGACAGTGTTATCATCCCGGTTCAGGCGCATTACCTGCCGGCAAAAGGCATGGAACAGCTTCTAAGTACAGTCAGAAAGGTGCAGAAGTTTGTAAATCCGGAGCTTAAAGTGGATGGTGTTCTGATGACCCTTGTTGATGCCAGAACCACATTTTCCGTTGAGGTGCCTGAAATGATAAGAGCTAGATACGGAGGAGGCATCAAGATTTATGATAACTCGATACCGATGAGGATTAAGGCTGCAGAGACTTCAGCACAGGGAGTCAGTATCTTCAGCTATGACCCTAAAAGTGATGTGGCTAAGGCATATGCGGGCCTGGCAAAGGAGGTGATCAGGGATGCCCAAAAAGAAAGAGCCAAGATTCGAACTGAAAGGTGTAGATGAGTTCTTCACCACGCAGGAAATGAGAGATGATGCTAAGCTTGCAAGAATTCATGAGATTCCGCTTGAAGAGATAGATGAGTTTCCGGATCATCCGTATAAGGTGAAGGATGATGAGGATATGATGAATCTTATGGACAGCATAAGGGATAACGGAGTCCTTACTCCTGCCACCGTAAGAAAGAAGGAGGACGGACGCTATGAGATGCTGTCCGGTCACAGGAGACTTAGAGCAAGTCAGCTTCTGGGAAATGAGACATTAAGGTGTGAGATAGTGGAGCTTGACAGGGACGAAGCCACCATTTTCATGTGTGACTCAAACCTTCAGAGAACGACGATTCTGCCCAGCGAGAAAGCCTTTGCATACAAGATGAGACTTGAAGCAATGAACAGGCAGGGAAAGAGAACAGATCTAAGGGGGCGTTGCAAAATAGATGAGTAATCATCTATGGAGCAGCGCTCCCTTTTTGTGTCTGAAAACAGAAAACGGACTCCGAAGAGTCCGTCAATCATGGTATAATAAGTTATGACGAGTAACTTAATACACACAAAAAATTATACCGAA
>JBJEWN010000303.1:0-2393 GCA_051885075.1 Bullifex sp. | reverse complement strand
GACAGTTCTGTGTGGCCATCCCGACAGGTGCCATTGATTACCTTTCAGAAGTGAGGACACTTGTTGACAACAAGTATCTCAATTCCTTCCTCAGACCGCTCAATGAGGAGTGGTCAAAGGAAGCGGTAAAGTTTCTTAAGAGCGGATGGCAGAACCCTCTGATGTGCATAAGGGAGAAGTTCTTCCCATACTATGTGAAGAATATTCTGGATGAGAAGAGAACTGCCGTCGTCATCATTTCCGATGCGCTGAGGTATGAAGTTGCAAAGGAACTTGCTTCCATCATCAACTCGGAAAACAGGTTCTCCGCTGTTGTGGATGCCTGTATTTCAGCTGTTCCGAGTTACACTCAGGCGGGTATGGCGGCTTTGCTTCCCAATCGGGAACTTGTCATTTCTCCTGAAGGTGATGAGGTTGCGGTGGATGGTAAATCCAGCAAAGGAAGTATTAACCGGGAACAGATCCTGAACGGCGTTAACGGTGCAAAGGTGCTTGATATCAGGGAAGTCCTTAATGAGATGGATACCACCAAACTCAGGAACATCATCAGGGATTACCGTATAGTGTATATCTACCAGAACGAGATAGATGCACGCGGGGAAGCAGATCTGATAGCATCCTGCACTGATGCAGTCAGACAGCTCCGGGAAGTTGTGAAGAAGCTCGGGTCTTCAAATGTTTCAACGATGTTCATCACTTCCGACCATGGGTTCCTGTTCCAGAATCAGGATCTTACTGACTGTGATTTCCTCTCAGAAGGAAGTATTGCCGGTAATAAGGTAACAAAGAAGACAAGACGTTTCGTTCTTGGTTACGGTCTTGATGAAGTTCCCGGCACCGTGGTTGCCAATGTCTCAGACATTGGTTATGCCAACACTGACGGACTTCAGGTAGCTTTCCCGAATTCCATTTTAAGGTTCCGTCTCAGCGGCGCTGATACCCACTTCGTCCATGGCGGTTTAAGCCTTCAGGAAGTCGTCGTTCCCGTGATGAAAATCTCAAAAGGAAGGAGTGAGGACGTAAGTTATGTGGAGCTTCAGCTGCTTTCCAGACTAAATGCAATAACCACCGGATCCCTGTCCGTGAAGTTCTACCAGTCGGACTATGTCTCTGAAAAGAACAGAGGGTTTGATGCTGTTTTCGGCATTTATGCGGAAGACGGGACCCTTGTTTCCAATGAGATCAGGAAGAGTATCAGAAGTGATGCGGTGGAAGTGCGTGACAGGGAGTTCCAGATTGATTTCTCCCTTAACAGTGAGTCAAACAGGTTCCGGGGAAGTAATGTCTACGTGACTGTAAGGCAGGTGGTCGATAACGGGAGGACAAAGGATATCATCAGAATTCCCGTACTTCTGAAGCGGAACAGTGTGTTCGGTGAACTTGATTTCTAGGAGCTGAGATGACTGAACTTGATAAGAAAGCAAATGAAGTGTTTCCGGGACTTGTCGTCAGGAAGGATCTGGTAAAGGAAGTCAGGGGTAATGCAATCGTTCCTTCATATGTGCTTGAGTATCTGCTCGGACAGTACTGTGCCACTGATGATCAGGAGTCGGTGACAACCGGAATACAGAGCGTTAAGGATATCCTTGCAGCTCACTACGTTCACAGGAATGAGGCAAACCGGATCAGGGCTGAGATCAATGAAAAGGGAAGCAGGAAGGTCATCGATAAGATAGAGGTAGCTTTCAATGACAGGAAAGGTACGTATGAAGCATCATTTGCAAACCTGGGATTATCTCGGGTGCCTGTTGACCCCGATACCGTGAACAGGAACAGGAAACTGCTGGTCAGCGGTATCTGGTGCATAGCTTCAGTGTCCTACACTCCGAGAGATGAAAAGGATGTGTCTCCCTGGTGCATTGAATCACTGAAGCCGATTCAGCTTTCAAACATTGATTTCGAAAGCTTTAAGGAAGGACGTAAGGCTTTCTCCGAAGATGAGTGGCTTAATCTGCTGATCCACTCCATCGGATTTGATCCTGAGCAGTTTTCAGAGAGATCCCGTATGCTTCTGCTGCTCAGACTGATACCGTTCTGTGAAAGAAACTACAATCTTGTCGAGCTTGGCCCGAAGGGGACGGGTAAATCCCATATCTATTCTGAGTTTTCCCCTCACGGTATGCTTCTGTCCGGTGGTGAGGTAACTGTTGCAAAGCTGTTCGTTAACAATTCAAACGGAAGGATAGGACTTGTCGGATTCTGGGATGCCATTGCATTTGATGAATTTGCCGGAAGGGAGAAGAAGAGTGACAAAGCGCTTGTGGATATAATGAAGAACTACATGGCAAACAAGTCCTTTTCCCGCGGTGTGGAAACACTGGGTGCGGAAGCATCCATGGTGTTTGTCGGCAACACTTCCCATAATGTTCCGTACATGCTGAAGCATGGAAATC
>JBJEWN010000302.1:0-10124 GCA_051885075.1 Bullifex sp. | reverse complement strand
TTGCATTATAAACCGATATATGGTATACTTTATTTGATACCCATGGTATCGGCAGCCCTGGGATAGGTACCCACAGCCCTGACCTTGAGTCCCCAGCTGGTACGGAAGAGAATGTAGCAGGCTACGGGGACGAAAAGGAAGGCAAGATACACCATGATGTTGTGTGAGAAGAATATTTCACCGATCACGGGAATCTTTGAAAGCAGGGGAATCGGTGCTGCAGGAAGGCCGGGGATGGACTGGGTTCCGCCGATGAAGTGCCTGAAAAGGGTTCCGGCAGTTCCGACACCGAACATCTGAAGGCCAATACCGGCAATACCCTGCGGAGCGCGGAAGGTGACACAGATGACACCGAAGAAGAGCCCGAGAAAAGCACCTACCACTGCCGCAAGCAGCAGACCGACGAAGTTCCAGCAAACGGGAACGGGACCGCCCTTTCCGATCAGGAACGGAATGAGCATGCCCACAAATGCGCCAAGTGCCATGATACCTTCACATCCGAGGTTGAACACACCGGCCCTCTGATTGAACATTTCACCGATCGATGCCAAGAGAAGTGCAACTGAGAACGGGATGGTCATTGCGAGAATGTTGACAATTACTTCCATTATTCCGCCTCCTTTTCAAAGAGATGCTTTACCTTTCTCCAGATTCTGTCTTCAAGGTAAGTGTTGGAGAGGATCATCTGCGTCGTGACGATCACGATGATGATGAGTCCCTGCATGACCTGCACGATGTTTGCAGGAACGTTTACCGCACGGGGAGCCAGGGTTGATCCGTAGATGATCAGGGCAAAGAAGAATGACGCGGGAATAATTCCGATCGGATGAAGTCCGCCGAATAGCGCAACGACGACAGCGGAGAAGCCGTAATTGTTGGTAACGCCCTCGATTGCCCTTCTGTGCACACCCGCAATTTCAATACCGCCGGCCAGTCCCGCGAATGCACCGGAGATTACCATTGCTATGGTAAGGTATGAAGATACGTTGATTCCTCCGTACCTTGCCGCACGGCTTCCGGCCCCGCTGGCCCTCATCTTATAACCGAAACTGGTCTTCCACATGAGAAGATACACAAGAACGGCAAGCACCAGTGCGATGACAAGACCGTAATGGAGACGGCCTGAAATACGTCCCAGCTCTATGTTGGATGTAAGCCTCATCGACTGGGGTGTTCCCGAACCGTTAACCTTCTCTGCCGGATCAAGCATGACGACACGCAGGCAGAAAGAATAGAACTGAGCTGCAATGTAATTGAGCATTACAGTCGAAAGCAGCTCGGAAACCTGAAGCTTTGCCTTCAGAATACCGGGAATGAAGCCCCAGAGCGCACCGCCGAGCGCACCCATTAAAAGTGCGAATGGAAGCAGGATGGGACGGGGAAGACCGGGACATGCCAGGGCCACGGCCGTGAATGCCAGGATTCCCATTGCCATCTGGCCTTCGGCACCGATGTTGATGATTCCGCTTCTGTATGCAACCGATACACCAAGTGCGATTATGCACAGCGGAATTGCCCTGATAAGGACTTCCGTTATGTGTCCCATCTTTGTCAGCGGACTGATCAGGATGGTGTAGAACGTCTTCATGATGTCGGCTCCCAGCACCATCAGTATGACAGAGCTCATCAGGAAGGTGGCCACAACCGCAAGAAGGATTATGACGGCATTGTAAATAATCTTAAAGTTCCTGTTCATCTTTCACTCCTGCCATAAGGATTCCCAGAGTTCTCCTGTTAGCTTCATCATGCTTCAGGACCTTCTGGATCGAGCCCTTGTAAATAACTGCCACGCGGTCCGAGAGGTTTATGATCTCATCAAGCTCCTCACTGACCAGCAGGATGCCGATGCCTTCCCTTCTCTTCTTCAGAAGCTCATTGTGGATGAACTCAATCGCACCGAGATCAAGTCCTCTCGTCGGGTAAACCGCGATGAGGAACTTCGGAGCCCTGGTTATCTCACGTGCCAGAATGACTTTCTGGATATTGCCTCCTGAAAGGGCCCCCGCACTAGTGGCGGTTCCGGGACAGCGGATATCAAAATCATTCCTCAGCTTCTCAGCATTCTCAAGGATTACCTTTTTCTTCAGGAAATGACGCTTTGCGAACTTTTCATCATCGCTGTCCTTAAGGATGAAGTTTTCCCTGATCGCAAACGGGGGAACAATTCCTTCAATGTTTCTTTCCTCAGGAATGTAACCCATGCCATGGTCTATGACATAGTATGGACTCTTGTTGGCAAGGTCCTCGCCGAAGAACTCTATTGTTCCGCTCTCAACGCTCCTGAGGCCGTTTATCGCCTCGGCAAGCTCCCTCTGTCCGTTGCCTGAAACACCTGCAAGGCCCACGATCTCACCGGATCTGACCTCAAGGCTGAAGTGATCAAGGGCCAGAAAGCCCCTGTCCGATCTGACACAGACATCCTTAAGGGAAAGCACGACATCACCATGCATGTCCTTTTCCTTATTCTCAGGAAGCTTCACTTCATGTCCCGTCATGCGTGCGGCTATTTCACTGGGGCTGTAGTCCGCGGTATTACCGTCAAAGACGACTTTACCGTGGCGGAGGATTGTGAACTTGTCGCTGAGTGCCTTGACTTCTCTAAGTTTGTGGGAAATGAAGATGATCGAAAGTTCTGTTTTCATCTTCCTCAGCAGGGCGATGAGTTCATCGGTTTCCTGCGGCGTCAGTGCGCTTGTCGGTTCATCAAGGATGAGGAACTTGGCACCGAGACAAAGGGTCTTGACAAGCTCCACCCTCTGCTGCTCACCGACCGAGAGCTGCCATATATACGCATCAGGATTGACGGCAAGGCCATAGTGCTCACTAACCTCGACAACCCTGGCCCTGACCTCGGCAAGGTCAAGACGGAACGGTTTCCATGCCTTTTTGTATCCAAGTGCCACATTCTCCGTGACTGTCATGTTCGGAACGAGCATGTACTGCTGGTGCACCATGCCAAGTCCGGCCCTGAAAGCATCCTCCGGACCGCGGAAATGAATTTCCTTACCGTTTATGAGGATTTTTCCCTCATCCTGCTGATAGATTCCCATCAGGATGTTCATGAGGGTTGTCTTTCCCGCACCGTTTTCACCTACCAGAGCGAGAATCTCACCCTCTTCGACATTGATTGTTATGTCGTCGCTGGCAAGAACTCCCGGGAAGCGTTTGGTGATGTGCTCCATCTTCAAAGATCTGATCCTGTCTTCCATATTCTTCTTTACCTAAAAATACGGGCACCCCGTACGAGATGCCCTGAATGAATCCTAAAGCCAGTCAACGATCAGAGGCTGTCGTAGCTGACATCCGACCAGTTGGCAAGACCATCCGAACTTGCCCTGAAATCAGCAAGTGCCTTATCAACGGCTGCAATGGTATCAGCAGAGAGGGAAGCCTTGAGAGCATCGTTGTAGCCGAATACGAAACCGTTGTTGTTAAAGTTCATCGGGATGCAGACTCCGCCCTTCACGCCCTTCTCAAGGTTCTCGACAAGACCTACGATTACTGCAGCATAGTTGTAGGAAGAAGCTGCAACACATCTTGCCTGACCTTCAGCGGTTGTCAGCTGAGCAAGATCCTGACCGAGCCAGAGAACTCCGTCATACTCGGCACATGCCCTGAGGGCACCGATAGCCTGCTGTGATGAACCTGTGAGAACATCGGCACCGCTCTTGATCTGAGTGGCTGCAAGCTCTCCTGCCTTTACGAAGTCGGAGAATGAACCTGTGTGTGCAACGAGAATCTTTGCGGAAGGATTGACTGCCTTGACGCCGAGAACGAAACCTCTGTTGTAGCGTGCTGAGTCACCGCCGTCAACGGGTCCTACGAGACCGACGGTACCGGACTTGGTAAGCTTACCTGCAATGAGACCGGAAAGATAACCTGTTTCTTCGGATTCAGGCATATATGTGAAAACGTTGTCACCTGCGATTTCAGCGGAAGTACCGAATGCAAATGAAACATCGGGATACTCTGCGGCGAGCTCCGTGATCATGTTCTTGTACTGTGCACCGTGAGCGATGATGAGATCATAGCCGTCAGCAACGTACTGGCGCGCGATTGAACCGGCATCAACGGGCTTCATCTTTTCGGAATAATCAAATTCCATTCTGTCCCCGAGCTGAGCCTTTGCTTCAACGAGACCGTCATACATGGACTGACACCAGCCCTTGTCGTCAATGGTGTTTTCAATGATGAGAGCAATCTTGACTGCGGATGTCTTTGAGCTCTGAGCCTCCGCCGCGCCGCTTGCAAAAAGGGAGAATGCAAGTGCGATCATGACCAGTACTGTAAGAGTTTTTTTCATAATAAGCCTTACTCCTGTAAAATTAGTGTGAATCCATTATGAATGAGAAAAACGGTTTGGTAAACATTTTTCGGTACTATTTTGTGAATATTTTGGGATTAATTAAAAAACCAATATTAAAATTGTAATATACAGTAATTTTATATTGATACATTTACTGTTTTCAATCATCAACAAAGTCAATCAGTCCTAACAGCCCTCCATATGCAGGCCATATAGCGGCAATTCGTGCCAATGCACCTGTTTTCCCATCCTGAAAGTCAGCTCTGGCTTTCGCCCATAAGAGCTTTGGCACATGCAATCCCGTCAAGGGCTGCTGACACTATTCCTCCGGCATAGCCAGCGCCCTCCCCGCAGGGATAAAGTCCCCTGATCTGGGAAAAATCAGCTTTCCTGCAAATCCTGACAGGACTGCTCGTTCTCGTCTCAGGTGCGATCATTACGGCATCATTCGTCAGGAAAGCACCGCGGGTCATTGAGGAAAATGCCTGAAAACCTCCCCTGAGTCCTTCAGCAACCAGTGAAGGCAGGACGTCATCCATTGAAACGGATACAAGTCCCGGAATGTATGACGACCCGGGAAGGTCTTTGCTTATCCTCCTTTCAGTGAAATCCTTCATTCTCTGGGCAGGTGCACAAAATCCTTCGTAAAAACACTTTTGTTCAATACTTCTTATATACTCAAGCATTGACAGCGGTCCCGGACAATCAATGTCAGTGCACTTCAGCTGCACGACCATGGCACTGTTTGCCCATTCACCTCCCCTGTTTGACGGGCTCATACCGTTCACGACCTGATGGCCGCTTTCGGTGGCGGCAGGCACGATTATTCCGCCGGGACACATGCAGAAAGAGTAAACACCCCTTCCGTTCACCTGTGTGACGAAGGAATACGAAGCGGGAGGAAGATATTCTCCCCTTCCTTTAGGATTATGGTACTGGATCGTGTCGATAAGTTTCTGCGGGTGCTCAAGACGGACACCGACGGCCACATCCTTTGCCTCAATGTCATAGCCTCCGTCCTGAAGGAAATGATAGACATCGTTTGCGCTGTGTCCGGTTGCAAGTATGACGGGCCCCATGAATTCCCCTCCCGTTGAAGTTACACCGAGAACCCTGTCATTTTTTCTGATAAGTCCCGTCACCCTGGTTTCAAACCTGACTTCCCCGCCGTATGTGACGATGGTTTTCCTCATGTTCTCAATGACACCGGGAAGTTTTTCGCTTCCGATGTGGGGATGAGCTTCATAAAGTATGGACCCGGATGCTCCGTGCTGACATAAAAGGGACAGGACCTTTGAAACATCGCCTCTTTTGTCAGAGCGGGTATAAAGCTTTCCGTCGGAAAACGCACCTGCCCCGCCTTCCCCGAAGGCGTAGTTCGATTCAGGATCAAGCACGCCTTCACGGCATAGTCCGGCAGTGTCCCTCTTACGCGCATGGACATCCTTTCCGCGCTCAAGAACGATGGGACGCCATCCATGCTCAAGCAGGGTCAGGGCGGCAAACAGTCCGGCGGGACCTGCTCCGACAACAATGCAGTCCTTCGTGCATGCATCCGAAAAAACCGTTTTCTCAAATGGCTCATCGGCATCCCCTCCGGTCACGACCCGTATCCTTGCATTTATCTTCACATCCTTACGTCTTGCATCAATGCTCTTTCTGATGAACCTTATTCCGGTAATGTCCTTTACCCTAACGCCCGCACGCTTTGCGGCTGCGGCCTTAAGCTCTTCTTCCACTGCGGCTTCCCTTGGGGTGAGTACCATGTCCACATCTTTTTTCATGGTGGATAATATAGTTCACACACGGCACTTGTGTCAGCATCGGAAAGTACATAAAATCATGAGATCATGAATATCCTTTCCACTCTGAATCTCAGCAAAACAGTAAACGACACACCCCTCTTCGAAAACGTGAGTCTCGGTATTGAGGAAGGTGAGAAGATCGGCATCGTGGGAGCAAACGGTACCGGTAAATCCACTTTCCTTTCCGTTCTTGCTGGTAAAATTCCCTCTGACAGCGGAAATGTCAGCATCTTTGCTGATACCGATCTCGTCATGCTTACGCAGAGCGTTACATTCACTGATGATGTAACCGTTGCCGATTACCTGTACCTCGGAGACGGAAGAAAGATCAGGCTTCTCAATGAATACAATGAAGCCGTGCGTGAAGGAAATGAAAAAAAGTACAGCGCCCTTCTTCCTCTCATGGACGCACTGGACGCATGGTCACTTGAAGTCGATTACAGGGCTCACCTGACAAAGCTCGGACTGGATGCCGGGATGGACAGAAAGCTTTCAGAGCTCTCGGGAGGTGAACTCAAGAAGGTTGCGATCGCAAGGACACTTGCATCGGATCCCGGCCTAATGCTCCTCGATGAGCCCACAAACCATCTTGATATCGGGACAATCACATATCTTGAGGATTTTCTCAGGAACACGAAGAAGAGTGTCGTGATAGTCACCCACGACAGATACCTTCTCAATAACGTGTGCACCACTGTCTGGGAGCTGGACAGAAGCACCTTCTACCGCCATCCGGGGTCTTACGAAGCATACCTTGAGCGCAGGGCAGAGCGCATTGCCATGGAACAGAAGGAACAGGACAGGATTGCATCCATCCTCCGGCGTGAACTTGTATGGCTTGCCCGCGGCCCACAGGCACGCACAGGAAAGGACAGAAACAGGAAGGACCGGATCGAGGCAATGCTTTCCTCCGTAAGAAACGTACAGGATGTGAAACAGAATCAGTTTTCAAGCGATGAGCGAAGACTCGGGAAGAAGATCCTTGAGTGTCATGACATAAGCATGAAAGGTCTCTTCTCCGACTTTACATACCTCTTCAAAAAGGGTGACAGGATCGGAATTGTCGGTGACAACGGAAGCGGGAAATCCACACTGCTTGACATCATGACCGGAGTCAGGAAGCCTGACTGCGGAAGCGTGGATGCCGGAATCAACACATATTTCGGCTATTATGACCAGCTTGGACGTGATCTTGACACTTCAAAAACAGCACTTGAATTCATCAGTGACATCGCGGAGCGCATCTTCACCTGCGGACGGGAAATGTCCGCTTCCCAGTTTCTTGAATACTTCGGCTTTCCGCCAAGCCGTCAGCGCACTCCCGTACACGTGTTCTCAGGCGGGGAAAAAAGAAGGCTGTACCTGCTTTCAAAGCTTGCACTCAACCCCAACTTCCTCGTACTGGACGAGCCCACCAATGACCTTGACATAAAAACGATGGAAAACCTGGAAGAGTATGTGACATCCTTTTCCGGCTGTGCCGTCATCGTCAGCCACGACAGGGCATTCCTGGACTGCACCTGTGATACGCTCCTGGTACTGAAGGATGGGAAAATAACCCATTTCCCCGGCTCATGGACAGCCTGGCAGGAAAGTCTCGTCACGGAGGAGAAGGTAAAGAAAGAAAAACCGGAGGATCTTCAGTCAAAGCCAAAGAGGGAAAAGAAAGGCCTAACATACAGGGAGACAAAGGAAAAGGAAGCACTTGAAGTGAACATGGATGAACTCTCAGCCCTGATAGCAAGGCTGGAGGAAAGCTTTTCCGTATCCTCATCCACTGCTGATGGCTCACTTTCCGAGCGGACAAGGAAATACACGGATGCAAAAGCGGAACTGGAAAAAGCTGAAAACCGATACCTCGAACTTCTGGAAAAGGAAGAATCCTGACGTGTCCTAACGTCAGGAGTACGGCATTGTCAGACAGAGGAAGTCCTGCCGAATAACAGAGGCTTTGCGGCATGTCCGGTGAAGAACTGAATGAATGGGCCCAGGCCGAGTGCACAGACAAGCGTACCCAGACCGATGATTCCCCTGAACAGGAAAGCGATCAGGACACAGACCGAGTCCGTGAAGATCCTGCAAAGGAAATACTTTTTTCCTGTTTTCTCCGAAAGTGTGATGGACAGGGCGTCATAAGGAGCAATTCCGAGGTCCGATGTCTGGTAAAGGGCACATGAGAAACTCAGAACGAATACTCCAAGAATCATAAGAATCAGCCGGGAGGGAAGATCATCAGGAACCTGCCAGAAACTGCGGATCAGCTTTTCATAAAGAGAAGCCAGGGGACCTACCAGGAACCAGTTGACAAATGTTCCGATTCCTACCAGATTCCTGCTCCAGTGCCACTCGGAAAGAAACCACAGAAGATTCATACCAAGAAGAATGATGGAAAAATCAACACCGACCTGATTCCCGATCGCGATGACCATCGCCGTTGAGGGATCATTTCCCATCAGTGACAGCTTGAACAGTACTATTCCCGCTGAAAGAATGAAAATGCCGCATGTCATGACGGCAATGCGCCGGACATAAAGCCGGTCAATACGTTTTTCTTCAGTCATGTTTCAAACCTACCCTCAGATACCTGACAGAACGGCCCCCTCGCCGCTTCTGAAAAAAAATGACTGCCGTCTGACAGTCATCTTCGTGCCCGGAACGGGGGTCGAACCCGTACACCCTTTCGGATACAGGATTTTAAGTCCTGTGCGTCTACCGATTCCGCCATCCGGGCGACATTAGATTTTTTACCATTTTTTCAGATCAAAGTAAAGTTAAATCAGTCATCTTTATCCTTTCACTTGTCTGATGTGTGCCGAATCACTAAAATAAATGAAGAGGTTTATATTAATGGAACAGTTTTTCACAGGACTCGGAGCCGGACTTGCGGTAGCACTCATTGTTTTCATCGTCATGATAATAAGGCAGAACAGGATAAAAACAGAATGCAGGAGTGAAACGCAGAAACTTAAGAACATGCTCACTGACCGCATGGAAATCGAGAGCGAGGGAGTAAGCAGACTCAAAGGTGAAAATGAAAAGCTGAGGAAGGAGAATGAAAACCTCCGTATAAGCATCCAGACATATGCCCAGAAGCCCGGGCGCAAGGAGCTTCAGCGTCTTCAGGTATATCAGACTGCAGTCGACCGTCTCATAATCAATTCGCCCGGCTTCGGAGCTGCATGGCAGGCCGCACTGAAGGAAAGCGAAAGTGAATTTGAAAAAACATACATAGGAGTACAGCCCTTCATCAGAAGACTCATTCCAATGAAGACCGATGCCTCCGTGATAAAGGAGATAGAGGAAGAATGAGTTCACTCACACCTGATATATCATATATATACAGAAGAAAAAGCCACAGGTCATTCAGCGACAGGAACCTTACACAGTCAGAAACAGAGCTCGCACTTGTGGCGTTTAATGCTTCCTCTCCCCTCATCAACGATATCAGGGTAGCTGCCAGACTCGTGAAGAAAGAAGAAACCAGCGTTTCCAGGGGAGAATACTGCCTGCTCATCTACAGTGAGAAGAAACCGCTCTACCTTGAAAACATCGGTTACATCCTCGCATCCACCGATCTCATTCTGCAGCAGAACGGAATAGGATCATGTTTTCTCGGAATGGGCAGAACCCGGCATAAGGAACATGAGGGCCTTCCCTTTGCAACGATGCTCAATATCGGTGCATTGAAAGAAGGATCACTCAGGAATTCCGTTTCTGATTTCACCAGGAATGATCCATCGGGAAAGCTCTCTGCCCTTCCTGATGACGTCGCACTGCAGTGTTCCCTTGCGCCTTCAGCATGCAACAGCCAGTGCTGGGAAACAGAAAAGAGTGAAGACGGAGTCCGGATAATCAGAGGTGAAGGAAATCCTTCAATAATGAGAGGAGGAATAAAGACCTTCTTCAACAGAATCGACATGGGGATATTCCTGTGGTATCTTTCCGCATCACTTTCCCACAATGGTCACACATTCACCCTGAAACTGACCGGTTCTGACGGAGCTATCCACACA
>JBJEWN010000301.1:0-2431 GCA_051885075.1 Bullifex sp. | reverse complement strand
ACTCCTTTTCCACCTTTACTGCAAGGGGTTTTCACAACTTTTTTCAAAATATTTTATACACATTTTTTTAATGTATACAATCTATAAAAATACAGACAGATATTTTCATGGAATTATTTTTATCCATGATTTACCATGTTGTTCATGAATATTTTAATTGATAACGCATGTTCTGCAGACATTCCGGCACTTGAGGATATCTGTCTACTGACTTCGGATTCCGGATCTGACGGAAGACATCTGTACAGCGACGGGAGACTTGTATCTAAAATCTACCTCACCCCATACGTTCTCTTTGATCCTTCTTCATGTTTTGTGGCAAGGCTTGACGGAAAGCCGGTGGGATATATAGTGAGCTGTACCGATTCCGAAGCATTCTACCAGTATCTAAATAATGAATATCTTCCTTCCATAAGGAGTGAATTCACCAGGGCCGTGACGGAAAGTGATGAAAACATCATTTCCATGATCAAAAAAGGTGTTGAATATGAAACCTATCCGGACTACCCTGCACACCTTCACATCGACATACTTCCCGAAGGCCAGCACCTGGGACTGGGAAGAAGGCTTACCGAAACACTCTGGGCACATCTTAAAGCAAATGGAGTGAAGGGTGTTTACCTCGGAGTCGGAGGGGCCAACACAAATGCACAGGCGTTTTATGCGCGCATGGGTTACCGCACGATGATAAACAAGTCCTGGGGTAAGGTCCTGGTAAAGGATCTTTAATCCGCATCACCTTTCCACTTGTCAGCAAGATCAGCAAGATCGGATGCAAGGCGCCTGACTGCATTGGAAAGCCTTATGCAGCGTTTCGTATCGGAAGAATCAGCGCTCCGTGCTGCACCATCAAGCCTGTTGATGACTTCATCAAGCATATCAAGGTTTTCTGCAAGCATTTCACGGGCATCCTTAAGGCTTTTCTCATTTTCATCGATGAACGCCTGGCGCTCCTGACTCGGGATGGTAGCTGAAAGATCGAATGACTCACCGAGAGAAGGCGCATAAGCCTTCAGACCATACTCTTCACAGAGCATGTTTGCAAATGCCGTTGAACTGTTTTCATCGCCGTGGGTAACGAAAATCTTTTCAGGAGGCGTTGAAAACGATGTGATCCACCTTATAAGACCGTTTCTGTCTGCATGACCGCTGAGGCCCGGAAGTGATGTGATCTCAGCCTTAACTTCGATCTGCTCGGAGAAGATCGTCACATGGCGGGCACCGTCCACGATTGAGCGTCCGAGGGTTCCTGCCGCCTGATAACCTACAAACAGGATGGTGTTTTCCTTCTTATAGAGGTTATGCTTGAGATGATGCCTGATACGGCCTCCTTCACACATGCCCGATGATGAAATGATCACGGCACTTTCCTTCATGGTATTCAGGGCAATTGATTCGGTCGTGTCCCTGACCTTCACCAGGGTATCAAACTCAAACGGGTTGATGCCCTGCTTTATCAGCTCCATCGCATCATCATCGAAATAATCCTTACCGACGCAGTGTCTGAAGACAGCAGTTGCCTTAATGGACAGAGGAGAATCAAGATAGACAGGTATCGGGTAATCAAGATAGTGTTTGGAGATGATTATCCTGAAAAGGTACAGCAGTTCCTGGGTGCGGCCGACTGCGAAGGATGGGATGATGACCTTTCCACCCATTCTGAATGTCCTGTCAACGATGGCGGCAAGGCTTTTTGCCCTTTCATTTATGTCATCGGTTACCTTCACTTCATGCAGTCTTGTCCCGTATGTCGATTCCATCACGACGACATCGGCACTCTTTATGTATTCGGGATCATTTATGATTGGCTGATCGAGGTTTCCTATGTCTCCGGAAAAGACAATCTTCTTTTCCTTTCCGTCCTCATTCACGAAAACTTCCACTGAGGAACTTCCAAGAAGATGTCCTGCATCTATGAACCTGACGGAAACCTGACTGCTGAGCACACACCTTTTTCCATATTCGGTTTCCGAAAAGAGGGAGAGTGCCTTATATGCATCTTCCTTCGTGTAAAGAGGCTCAGCAGGCTCCTCACCCCTTCTCTGCTTTTTTCGGTTAATCCACTCCGCTTCGCTTTCCTGAATCGATGCCGAGTCGAGGAGCATGATCCCGGACAGTTCAGCCGTGGCTGAGGTTGCGAGCACGGTTCCCTTAAACCCATCCTTAACCAGCTTCGGTATACGTCCTGAATGGTCGATATGGGCATGGGTAAGCAGCACGTAATCGATGGAAGCAGGATCGAAAGCAAACGTGTCAGGGCACTTCTTCCCATCACTTCCCTGCAGCATGCCGCAGTCAACAAGGATATTCAGACCTCCTGCCTCAAGCAGATACATCGAACCGGTAACGAAACGGGCAGCGCCCAGGAATGAAAGTCTCATCGCATCCTCCTTTTTTCAGTATATCACCAAAGAGGAAGAGTGCAGAAAAA
>JBJEWN010000300.1:0-2433 GCA_051885075.1 Bullifex sp. | reverse complement strand
TGGAGACAGGGATGCGCTGAATGCCCACGGCATGGAGAACGTCATGGCACTTGCCGGTTCAAAAACAAGCGTCCTGATAATGAATGCAGGACTGAATTACTACATTCAGGATGCTTTCAAAGTCGGTGGATCATTCCAGTGGCAGCAGGACATGACGCATAACAGGAGCGCATACAAGGTCAGTCTCGGTGTCAGCATCAATCCGCTTGATGTGGACTGGAAGAACCTGTTCTGAAACAGCTTCAATCCGGTAAAAAATACCTTTATCTCCGCTTGGCATGCATGATGCATCAGATAAGCGGAGATAAAGTATGAACAATGATGATAAAGTCAGTCTTATGACACTGTCGTTCTTCCTGGGAGGAACGATAGGGGGAGTGTGGGAGACCTTCTGGACACTTCTGACCCGCCATGTGCTGGAGTGGAAGAGCGGTGTAATGTACTTTCCCTTCACAAACCCGATCTACGGATTCGGTGCACTTATCATAACACTATATGCCTTAAAGGAAAAAAGAGTGTGGATGATATATCTTTTTTCGGTTATCAGCTGCACGCTGGCTGAGTATTTCTTCTCGCTTGCCGAAGAGTGGATCTTCGGTACCGTCAGCTGGGATTACTCTGCCCACTTCATGAACATCCAGGGCAGGGTGAACCTCCTTTACTCCCTCTTCTGGGGGCTGCTGGGCATAGTGTTCGCAAAGAAACTGGTACCCCTGATTGTCTCTTCGGTGAAGAAAAATGGTGAATTTTACCAGGACATCACATTCATCCTTCTGCTTCTGTACATCCCATTACTGTTTTTTTCCGCAATAGGGTGCTTCTACGCTGCATACGGAAGCGGCACTAATGAGGTGCTTGTGCGTCTCTTCAGTGATCGAGTGATGACATTCTTCTATCCGACAAGGGTTATGGTATAAGAAATTAGACTGTTTTTCTATTGACGGGAATGCCATGTTTTTAGTATTCTGTTCAGGCTGGTCATGTGCCAGCGGAAAATATTTTCGGAGGGTATAAATCTATGGCAAGAAACATGGCTCCTAGATTTAAGCAGTGCAGAAGACTTGGTGTTAATGTATGTGGACATCCCAAGGCAATGAAGAGAGCAAATGCACCCGCATTTGCAAAGAGAAAGAAGCCTACTGAATACAGTAAGCAGCTTACAGAGAAGCAGAAGCTCAAGGCATATTACGGCGTTCTTGAGAAGCAGCTTCACCACTACTATGAGAAAGCTCTCAAGAGCGACATGATGACCGGTGATGCACTCGTCATCCAGCTCGAGAGAAGACTTGATAACGCAGTTTACCGCATTGGTTTCGGTAACTCTATCCGTCTTGCACGCCAGCTCGTATCCCACGGACACATCCTGGTCAACGGCAAGAAAGTCGATATCCCTTCCTACGAACTCAAGGTCGGCGATGTGGTCTCCCTCAAGGAGAGCTCAAGAAAGAACGAGCACTTCAGGGACTGCTTCCTCGGTCACCCCGCTTTCAATCTTCCCTACTTTGAGAAGAACGAGGACGAGTTCTCCGGCAAGCTGGTAAGACTTCCTGAAAGAAGCGAGATCCCTGTAGAAGTTAACGACCAGTTCGTTGTTGAGTACTACAGCAAATAATAACCTTTCATACATCATACCGTCCCGAAGCGGAGGAAGACCCGGCCACATACGGGAAACTCCGAAGGTACATCCCTCATTCCAGTTTTCTGGATGTACCGGAGGAACGTTCTTTGACGGCTGCCCTCAAAAACAAGGAGCGATCGGAAGCGGAAGGTACGGAACATGTGAGAGACCATCGGATAGCCGGTGGTCTTTTATATTTCAGGGTTCTCCGGCATATCGGTAAGACTTCATGAAAGAAGCGGAAGGGAGATACATAAATGCATGATCTTCTGATCAGAGAACTGATATTTCCACTTGCGGTTTCTGGTGCAGGTGGACAGGAATAATGGATAGTTGATTTTATCGTTTCACGAAAACACTGCTCGCAGCCTTAGAGAGGATATAACAGAGCATTACGGATTTTCTTTCATGTCGTACAAAGACTCTTTTGGGGAAAAGGGAGGCTGAAATGCTCCCTTTTCCTACTCGATACTGACCATGTCAGTAACTGTTCTGTAGTATGCTGTTCTTGAAATCATGTTCTTTTCCAGATATCCGTTTCTGACAAGATTTTCCAGTACCTGTTTTCTGAAATAGGTTGAATCACTGAGGCCCAGATATGATGCAATTTCAGATGCACTGCGGGCTTTCCCATAACAGAATGACAGGATACGGCCATCATGCACACTGCCGTCAGGAACAGGAGCGAAAATAAGGGATGGATTCCCGCTGTCCTGAATACCCTCTGAGAATGTCAGGTCAGGGAGTACAAGCGTGAAGTGATCTGACGAGGAAAAGATATATGGCCTGTGTGCAGTATCTGCATCCTTGTATTC
>JBJEWN010000299.1:0-10197 GCA_051885075.1 Bullifex sp. | reverse complement strand
AATGCAGAAGATGGAGGCCATCGCAAATTCATTATGGTGCAGCTTCCAGAAAAATGTGATGAAAAGAGTGAGGCTTATAAAGCTGGCTATAAGAATATATGCGAGATAGGAAAAGAAAGGATAAGAAGGGCAGGGAAAAAGATTCTTGAAGAAAAGAAAGCCAACTCTGATGATCTGTTTGCTGAGGATTCAGGCAAACTTGATGTGGGATTCAGAGTTCTCAAACTTGATTCTTCCAATATGAAAGATGTTTATTACAGTCCGGATGAATTAGATCAGAATGAACTTAAAAATCTGATTTCCAACATCAAAGAAGGAAGAACAGCAGAGGATCTATTGTTCCAGGTTATGCTTGATCTAGGTGTATTGCTTTCATCAAAAATAGATACCATGAATATCAATGGTAAGACAGTATTCAATGTAAATAGTGGATACCTGATGGCAAGTTTTGATGAGAATATGGAAGAGGAAACTCTTATTGAAATAGCTAAAAAAAAGCCTCAGTTCTTTGTAATGAGAGATTTTTCAATAATATCAGACAGTATGATGGTAAACTTTGATCAGATATTTGACAGGTTCAGTCCTGAGACCACGAGGAAGGTTATTTAATGGAATTCAGATTCAAGATTCAGCAATATCAATCTGATGCGGTGAATGCCGTTGTATCTGTGTTTGATGGCCAGCCATATACAGGCGGGCTTTCGTACATGAGGGATTTGGGTAATGATCTGAATCTTTTCAGCCAGGATGATGCTATAGGATACAGCAATGCAAAAATAGCACTGTCAGATGCAGATCTGCTAAATAACATTAACAACATTCAGCGCAAAAGTAACATTCCGGTTTCTTCTGTATTATCAAAATCGATTGGTGGATGCAGCATCGATGTTGAGATGGAAACCGGAACCGGTAAAACGTATGTCTATATAAAGACCATGTTTGAGCTGAACAAGAAGTACGGATGGTCCAAGTTTATCGTTGTGGTGCCTTCAATAGCAATCAGGGAAGGTGTGAAGAAATCATTCGATATGACAGTTGATCATTTCATGGAATATTACCACAAGAAAGCTCGATATTTTGTTTATGACAGCAGCAACCTTACATTACTTGAAACTTTTTCAAGTTCAGCTGACTTAAGTGTCATGATCATCAACACTCAGGCATTTGCTTCTTCACTCAAAGAAGGTGCTAACAACCAGTATTCAAGGAGGATTTATTCTGAGAGGGATGAATTCGGTTCCAGAAAACCTATTGATGTAATCAAGGCAAATCATCCTATCCTCATCCTTGATGAACCTCAGAAAATGGGTGGAGCCGTGACGGTTAAAGCATTAAGAGATCAGTTTAATCCTCTATTCAGCCTGAACTATTCAGCGACACATAAGGAAAGACATAATCCTGTATACGTCCTTGATGCGTTGGATGCATACAACCAGAGACTTGTAAAGAAAATAGAAGTAAAAGGGTTTGAAATAAAAAACCTGTCAGGAACAAACGGATACCTTTTTTTGCATGGAATAATCCTGTCTCCAAAGGATCCTCCAAAAGCAAGACTTGAATTTGAGGAAAGACAGGTTAATGGCATTAAGAGAATCACTAAATGTCTCTCTGAAGGGGAGAGCATCTATGCTGAGTCCGGAAATATGGACCAGTATCAGGATGGATATTTCATTAATGGAATAGATCCTTATGACAACTCTATTACATTGCAAAACGGAATTGTTCTCCATGCTGGAGAAGCTGTTGGAGATGTATCTGAAGAAGATATTAGAAGAATTCAGATAAGGGAAACAATTATTTCTCACTTTGATAAGGAAGAGGAACTATTCAACAAAGGTATTAAGACTCTTTCCCTGTTTTTCATTGACCAGGTGGATCACTACAGAAAGTATGATGCAGATGGTAATGAACTACTTGGAGATTATGGTATCATTTTCGAGGAAGAGTATAAGTCGGAACTTGGTGAAAGGCTTTCTCTTTTTGCAGATACACCATACCAGAAATATCTTCGGGAAAAATGCTCTGATGCTCATGCTGTCCATAATGGATATTTCAGCATTGACAAGAAGGGCCGCTGTATTAACAGTGAAGTAAAGAGAGGTTCTGAATTTTCAGATGATATCACAGCATATGATCTGATTCTCAAAAACAAGGAAAGGTTGCTAAGTTTTGAAGAGCCGACAAGGTTTATATTCTCTCATAGTGCTTTAAGGGAAGGCTGGGATAACCCCAATATTTTCCAGATATGTACCCTTAAGCATTCAGATAACAAACTTGCCCAGAGGCAGGAAGTTGGAAGAGGATTGAGAATCTGTGTTGATAAAGATGGTAACAGAATGGACAAAGAACTACTTGGTCCATCGGTTTTTGATGTGAATAAGCTTACTGTTATAGCGAGTGACAGTTATGCTTCTTTTGTCAGCTCCTTACAGTCTGAGATGGAAAAGGATCTAGCTGAAAGGCCCAGAAAGGCAGATATCGAATTCTTTATAGACAAAACTGTTTCAACGGAAGATGGAACGCAAAAGACTCTTACCAAAATCGATGCAACAGCTGTCTACTTCTATCTTGTTCAGAATGGATATATCAATGTTGATGGTAATGTTACTGATAAATTCAAATCTGATGTAGCTAACAACTGCATTGCTAAAATGGAGGGAGAAGTCGGAGATTATCAAAAAGGCATTATTACTTTGGTTGAGTCATTATTTGATCCTGCTGTCATGAAGAGAATGATTGATGATGGCCGTAAGACTCCGATAAAGGAAAATCCTCTTACACCCAATTTCTATAAGAAAGAATTTATGGATCTTTGGAACAGCATCAATGATAAGTATGCTTACAGGGTAGAATTTGAGAGTGATGAGCTAATCAGAAAATCTGTCCAGTATCTGAATAATAATCTGAAGGTAAAAGAGCTCCAGTATGTAGTAAGCGTCGGTTCTCAGAAGGATACAATAACTTATGATGAAGCAAAAAATAAGGAGTCATTCAAAGTAACCAAAACGAGGAATAAGAGCTTAAAAACAAGTATTTCTCAGACTAAATATGACCTGGTCGGAGATATAGCAAAGAATACTACGTTAACACGTCGAACAGTTGTAGCCATCCTACAGAAGCTGACATTTGACAAATTTGAGATGTTCAAGCTTAACCCTGAGGATTTTATACTTCAGGTGTCAAAGGCTATAAATCAACAGAAGGCTACAATGGTGGTTGATCATATTTCATACTATAAGACAGGAGAGAAATATGATTCTTCAATCTTTACTGCTGTTAAAACTGAAAGGGATTTTGTGAAAGCATTTGTAGGTGAAAAGAGTGTGCAGCAGTACATTTTCCCCGATGGAATGAGTGAGAACAGTACAGAGAAAAAGTTCGCTGAAAGTCTTGAAAGAGCTGATGAAGTTAAAATATATGCCAAACTGCCAAGAGGTTTCCAGATACCTACGCCTGTCGGTAATTATGCTCCTGACTGGGCTATTGTTTTCAATGAGGGTATGGTTAAGCATATATATTTCGTTGCTGAAACCAAAGGAAGTATGGACAGCATGAATCTGGACACCTTTGAAAAGACTAAGATTGACTGTACCAAGCACTTGTTCAGCAGTCTGGAAGATGTTGATGTAAAGTATGATTACATTGATAATTTCCAGAATCTTATGAATATCGTAATGAGGTGAACCGCGATTCAACTGTTATTACGCTGATAATCAAAGTATATAGAATAAGGCAGGCGACCACCTCCCGTGGCCGCCCAGTTTTTAATTGTTATGCTATACCAGCAGGAAACCGTCAATCATAGTCTCCTTTAAGATCAGTTCATTGGTCTTTGCGTCAGAGACTGTCTTGGCGAAATAGGTATGCGATACTCCGTTTATGGATGTGCCTTCCCTGAAGTCCGATACTGCAAAGCACCTTCCGTCGATAACCATTTCCTGATGGATTCCAGTGAGGATAACTTCTGATTTGGTTTCAGGATCACTGTAGTAGGCATCCTTTAGTGTGAGAAGCTGTTCTTCCTTATTGAAGGTTTCCGGCGTGGAATGTTTGTGCAGGTATTGGATTCCCCGGTGTATCGTTTTGATGATAGCAATGTCCTCTGGTGTAAACGGTCTTGTTTTTTCAGTGATGTTTGTATCCACAGTCATCCTCCCGATGATTTCCTTTAAAGCCGCACAGGCGGCTTTACACCTCATCAGAAGGATTATCATAATGGCATCCTTCATCAGGGTGTCACTATATTATCACTGGAGAACCTGAAAACTGTCAAATCATTTTTACAGTGCAAAAAATGCATTGTATTCGTTACATTACGATTTAATTGAAACTACAGGCCCTTGAGAGGCCTGTAGTGCATTGCTATCGTCTGAAACTCCAGATGATGTCGTTCACCATGAGTTCCTTTTCAAAGGAATCGAATGTTGTGTTTTCTCCGATGTGGACGTGTTCGATGTCCATGATCCTGGCCCAGTCATGCATCATGTCGGCAGTTACATCGTAACTTAAGACAGTGTGGTGTGCACCTCCTGCGGCTATCCAGCATTCAAGTCCTTCCTTAAGGGAGGGAAGTGCTTTCCACATGACTCTGGCAACCGGGAGATTGGGCATGTCCATGATGGGTTTCACCGCAACAATATCCTGTGTGATGAGCCTGAGCCTTCCGCCCATGTCCATGAGGGATGCGACTATTGCCTTTCCTGCTTTTCCTTCGAATACAAGGCGTGCAGGATCCTTCCTGTTCATCCCGATTCCAAGATGATGTGTCTCGATCCTGGGCTTATCTCCTGCAAGGGAGGGGCACACTTCAAGCATGTGGGCGCCGAGGGAGTACTCTTCACCTTCCTTCAGGTGGTAGGTGTAGTCTTCCATGAATGCTGATGCTGGTCCCATTGCCTTCATGATCGCGGTCATGGCTGCTGTCTTCCAGTCACCTTCACCTGCGTAACCATAACCCTGAGCCATCAGATGCTGGGTTGCAAGCCCCGGAAGCTGCTCCATTCCGTAGAGGTCCTGGAAGGTGTTGGAGAATGCTTTTGCTCCCTCTCTGTCCATCATCTTCTTCATCGCGATCTCTTCCCTTGCCTGATAGCGGATCGCACCTATGTCTTCAGTATTGATGGTGTAGTTCTCTTTGTAAGTTCTGAAGAGTTCATCGATTTCCTCTTCGTTAACCTTACCCATTTCGGATACAAGATCACCGACAGCCCAGGTATTGACTTCCCAGCCGAGTTTCCTCTGAACTTCCACTTTGTCACCTTCGGTTACCGCAACTTCCCTCATGTTGTCGCCGAAGCGCATTACCTTAAGGTTTCTTGAGAAATCAACACCGACACACACTCTCATCCAGGATGAAAGTCTGTTCCGTACGTCCTCATCCTTCCAGTAGCCTGCAATGATCTTCCTGTTAAGTCTCAGCCTTGCCCCGATGAAGCCATGCTCCCTGTCACCGTGTGCTGACTGGTTCAGGTTCATGTAATCCATGTCGATTTCCTCATTGGGGATCTCGCGGCCGTACTGGGTTGCCAGGTGGCAGTACGGCTTCTGAAGCTTTTCAAAGCCGTCGATCCACATCTTTGAAGGTGAGAATGTGTGACACCACGACACAACTCCGATGCATTCATCGCGGTAGTTTGCTTCCTTAATTACAGAGCTTATCTCACCGCTTGTTTTCGCAGTGACTTTGTAAACGAGGGGATAGGGAAGAACTTTGGAAAGTTCTTCAGCCATCTCCTTTGCTCTTGTTTCAACTGTCTTAAGTACCTCATCACCATAGAGGAACTGTGAACCAACAATAAACCAGAATTCCTTTTTGTCCATCATTTCTTCTCCTGTCCGTAATATGCGTTTCTGCCATGTTTTCTTAAGTAGTGCCTGTCCAGCAGGTGGGACGGAACGTCTTCCGTTTCCCTGTTTATCATGATCGTGCTGAATGCCATTGCGGCAACTTCTTCCATGACTGCTGCATTGTGAACCGCATCGATCGGGTCCTTACCCCAGGCAAACGGACCGTGGTTCTTAACAAGCACACCGGGAATGGCATCGGGATCCTTATCTTCAAAGGTTTCAATGATCACTTTTCCCGTGTTCTTCTCATACTCACCCATGATCTCAGCTTCGGTAAGGCTTCTTGCACAGGGAATTTCACCATGGAAGTAATCTGCATGAGTGGTGCCGAAAGGCCTTATGGCAGATCCGCTCTGCGCAAAGGACACAGCCATTCTTGAATGGGTGTGCACGACACCCCCGATATTGGGAAATGCTTTGTAAAGCTCAATGTGGGTGGGAGTGTCGGATGATGGCCTTAAGCTTCCTTCAACGACATTCCCAGTCATGTCGACCACGACCATGTCATCTGCCCTGATTGATTCATATTCCACTCCCGATGGCTTTATTACGATAAGTCCTTTCTCCCTGTCGATACCTGAGACGTTTCCCCAGGTAAAGGTTACAAGGTTATAGGCGGGAAGAAGCAGGTTTGCTTCCAGGACTTTCTGTTTAAGTGCTTCAAGCATCAGAACACCTCCAGTGTCTTTCTCTCAACTGAGAGAAGCTTTGTGTAAGAAGCAGTGAATGCTTCATAATCAGCAATTTCCTTATCTGTGGCCATGACGGTCCTTACTTCTGAATCTTTGAAGATTGTTTCATCAAGCCAGTCGGCAAGCGAATATCCTTCCTTTGTCACTCCATATAAGGCAAGAAGTGCCATGCCGTAGGCTCCGCCTTCGGCTGCGGTTTCCATTACGGAAACAGGGGAGCCGATCGCGGCTGAAAGCATCCTTACCCCTGTGTCGGAGGATTTGAAGTATCCTCCGTGACCCAGCATGCTTTTTATCGTGATGTTCTCGTTTTTCAGTATGTCCATTCCGATCTTCAGCGTGGCAAGGGCAGAGTACATGTGGCAGCGCATGAAGGATGCAAGTGAAGGCTTTGCAGAGGGTGTGTGGATGAAGAGGGGAACGCCCCTGTCAAAATCAGTAACGCCTTCGCCTGAGAAGTAGTTGCAGCTGAGGTATTCCGATGGATCATCTTCTGCTTCCAGTGGGGCTGAGTAGAGAAGTGTGAAGAGCTTATTGTCATCGACACGAATGCCTGCCTTTGATGCAAAGTCACGGAAGATTCCTGCCCACCAGTTGATGTCCGATGTGCAGTTGTTGCAATGAACCATTGCAACGGCATCTCCTGAAGGAGTCGTGACCATGTCCAGTTCCCTGTGACGGGCAGGCATATGGTCGACGACGAACATTGCGAAATCACTGGTTCCGGCACTTACATTTCCGGTCTGTACTCTTACTGAGTCCGTGGCTACCATGCCTGTTCCGGCATCACCTTCAGGCGTAACCATCTTGATTCCATCTTCAAGATCCCCGTCGGGATCGAGAAGGAGGGCACCTTCTTCCGTCAGGGTTCCTGCATCTTCACCTGCAGTCAGTACTGCCGGAAAGAGAGTGTCAATCCGGAAATCATAACCGTTTTCATGGGCCCATTTCTTGAAGGATCCCTTCATGTTCAGGTTCCAGTTCTTTGTGCTGCTGTCGATCGGGAACATTCCTGATGCATCCCCGATTCCGATCACTCTCTTTCCCGTGAGAAGATAGTGGACGTAGGATGCAAGTGTGAATACTTTATCAAGTCTGTTGAGGTGTTCTTCCTTCCTGAGTATTGCCTGGCCGAGATGCGCGATCGTCCATCTCTGCGGAATGTTGAAGTCAAAGAGGTCTGAAAGTGCATCAGCTGCTTCACCGGTCATGGTATTCCGCCACGTTCTGAAAGGAACAGGGAGTTCATCGTTCTCATCAAGTGCGATGTAGCCGTGCATCATTGCGGAGATACCGATCGCATCGGTGTGTGTCAGCACTTTTCCTGTCTTTTCCATATAGTCTTTCTTAAGATCGGAAAAGCATGTTCTGAGTCCTTTTTTAACTTCATCCATTTTGTATGTCCAGATTCCGTCCTTAAGGGAATTTTCCCAGGAAGAGGATCCTGATGCGATTATGGAGCCGCATGAATCGGCCATCACTGCCTTGATCCTGGTGGAGCCCAGTTCAATTCCAATGCTTGTGTACATTTTGCTCATTGTTGTATGGTCCTTTTTTAGACATATTTTAGCATTTGTACGGTCAAATGCAATATAATTGTACATACAATTATTAAAGTTGTTCAGATATTTGTCTTTTTAAGTGAAATTTGTACTCTTTTAAGTTATCATTTCCGCCTGGAGGCATTTATGGCTAAATATCAGGAAATAGCATCACTTCTCAAAGAGGAAATAACTTCCGGTAAGTTTGAAGGTAAACTTCCCACTGAGTATGAGCTTGTTTCCAGATTCTCCGTAAGCAGGCAGACTGTCAGGCAGGCCATAAGCTGTCTCAAAAGTGAAGGATGGCTCTATCAGGTACAGGGAAGCGGAACATACATTTCAAAGCCTTCGGTAAAGAAAAGTGCGGGAAGTGACGGTGTAAGGCGTGTCATGGTCATATGCACCTACATCAGTGATTACATCTTTCCGTCCATCATCCGTGGTATTGAGCGTAAGCTGTCAGATGCAGGCATAACCGTCAGCATCGCGGCAACCGGGAACCGTGTTGATGTGGAGAGGAGGATCCTTCAGAACATCATAGATACGGAAGATGCCGACGGTATCATAGTGGAAGGAACAAAGACGGGATTTCCCAGTCCCAACATCTCCCTTTACAGGCAGATTAAGGAGATGGGCATCCCTGTTATCTTCCTTCACTGCTCATACCCTGAGCTTGATGATGCGGTAGTTGTGGGCATGAAGGACAGGGAAGGAGGACTCTACATTGCCGACTGCCTGATAAAGAAGGGATGCAGGAAATTCGGTGCCATATTCAAGTCAGATGACAGACAGGGGCTTTTAAGATATGCGGGCTTCTGTGAAGGCATCATTGCATCCGGCCTTTCCCTTGATCAGGTGAAGATCAGATGGTACACGACTGAAGACGGTGAGGAAGCTGATTCAGGAAAGGCTGATGGCATTGCTGCGGAGTTTGAAGGTTTGGATGCGCTTGTGTGCTACAATGATCAGGTGGCGGCTGCCGCCGTACAGGCGGGTGTTACGGCTTCATTCATTGCCAGTTTTGATAACAGCATGCTCTGTCAGGCATACCGTGACAGGATATACTCGATCGGACACAGGAAGGATGAACTGGGTGAAGAAGCCGCAATCAGGATGATTTCCATGCTTGATGGTAAAAAGGCAGAGAGCGTGTTTCTTGACTGGATATACACTAGTTCTTCAATGCCGTGATCGGGACGACATAAACGCCATCCTTTCTCTGATAAGCTGCATTTGACATTCCGCATATCACAGCCATCACGGATGGTGTTTTCCCTCCATCCCTTTCTATTCTGTCCCTTATTGAGATAAGGTTTTCAGCGGCTTTGTCTATCTGATTTGCACCAAGCTTTATTTCAAAGGCACACCATCTGCCGTCCTTAAGTTCGACTACGGTGTCAATCTCCCTGTTTGAGTAATCCTGATAGTGGAACACTTCCGCTCCGAATGACTGGGCATAGATTCTGATGTCTCTTTCACACAGCGCTTCGAACAGGAAACCGAATGTTTCCAGATCACCGATAAGCTTTTCCGGAGTCAGATTCAAGAGTGCACATGGAAGTGACGGATCACAGAAATGGCGTTTTTCTGTCATTTTCACTCTTGCGGAGGACCTGATATTTGATGAAAAAGGTTTCAGGTTATCCAGAAGATACAGCCTCTGAAATACATCCAGGTATTTATTGACCGTATCATAGTCCACGCTTCCGTCATCACTTTCCCTTATGTCTCTCTCAAGTGTCTTTTTTGATACAGTAGTGCTCTCATTTCTTGCAAGAGAACGTAAGAGCAGTTTCATTTTTCCGGTGTCATATGTGATGCCATCCATTTTATGAGCATCTTCGGAAAGAATTGTTTCGATATAGGACTGAGAGACCATCATTGCATTTTCAATAGGAATACCAAGTGTACCGGGAAAACCTCCGCGTACAATTAAATATGCAAGATTCAAGAGTGATACTTCTCCTGTCATCGAAGGTTTCATTTTTCCTTCACTAAGTTCTTGAAGTGATATTCTTCCTGAGGAATCTCCGGATTCATACAGTGACATGGTTCGCATCTGCAGCCTTCCTATACGTCCCGCACCGCTGTGTACTCTATGCTCTTTCCTCTTTGGT
>JBJEWN010000298.1:0-10205 GCA_051885075.1 Bullifex sp. | reverse complement strand
TGAGGTTCATGATGAGAAAGCTTCCCCTGGAAAACCATATGGATTACTTCTGCTGCATGTTTGCCGGCACGAAGATCCTGAAGCAGGGCGGAGGTGCTCTTAAGATCATTGATGGTCCTCCCGAGCTGAAGTTTGAGTCAGAGATAATGGCTGACGTCGGTATTGAGAGGGGAATCCGGATATCAGCGATGATACCTCCGGTCATGAGGGAAGGCTCAACACTGTTCTTCTTCACTGATGATTCCATTCACAGGTGCAGCCTCAGGGATATGTATCCGCTGAATCTGATCGGCCTTACTGATCCACCAGCAAAGGAATGGATACGGGAACTGTATGATTTCAGCTACGAAGATGCAGCTGAATTCCGTGACCTCGCCCTTCCTGCCCTGAGGAGACTGGGAAAGCTGGATGGCAGTGCGGTTGAAAAAATGCTTGAAATGGCAGAATAAAAGAAAGAGGGTGTCACAGCAACAATGACACCCTCAGAATTTCCCTCATGGGATATCGGGAAGTGTAATTTTATCCCCTCAATTACACTGGAAACAATCTGGGTTTCACTTTCATTATATCACTAAATAAACTTATCCCAAATACCTTTTATCATGATTATCAGGATAATAATCGGAATAATCAGGGAAAGATAGTACCTTAAGTGGGCTGAAAACTTCATTCCTTTGCCTTTGTTTGCTTCCTTAAGGAAGTTCTCAAATCCCCAGCCGGACTTTCTGGTGGCAAAGAGGACAAAGAGAAGGGATCCGAAAGGCAGGAGGATGTTGGAAACCATGAAGTCCTCAAGATCCAGGATGTTTGATCCTTCTCCCAGAGGCTGGAAGCCGGAAAGCACGTTGAATCCAAGTATGCACGGAAGTGAGAGCAGGGTAAGTGCAATGAAGTTAACAAGACATGCCTTTCTTCTTGTCCATCCTTTTACGTCGATGTAGTAGCTTATGATGTTTTCAAATACCGCAATTACGGTTGAGAATGCTGCAAATGACATGAAGAGGAAGAAAAGGGATGACCAGATACGTCCTCCCGTCATCTGTGAGAAAATGTTCGGAAGAGTGATGAACAGAAGGGACGGACCCTGTCCGACTGATACGTCATATGAAAAACATGCAGGGAAAATGATGAGTCCCGATGTTATTGCGACGAAGGTATCGAGTGCTATGATCCTGGCACTTTCACCGGCTAGTGAACGGCTGTCATCGATGTAGGAGCCGAAGATGGACATGGAACCGATACCGACCGAAAGTGTGAAGAATGCCTGACCGAGGGCTTCATACATTACAGTTCCGATTCCTATTTCCTTCATTGCACTGAAGTCCGGAAGCAGATAGAACTTAAGTCCTTTACCGGCACCGGGCAGTGTGAAGGAGTGCACTGTAAGGATCAGCATGATGGATAAAAGAGCTGCCATCATGACCTTAGTGATCTTTTCAACGCCCTTCTGAAGTCCGACTGCAACAGTTGATGCACAGAGGATCATGATGATGATCATCCAGAAAACCTGGCTGACAGGGTCAGCTGTCAGATCTGAAAAGAATTTCCCTATTCCTTCGGTTGTAACACCCTGAAAAGCACCTGAAGCAGCTGAAAAGAAGTAATAAAGTATCCATCCTGCTATCGTTGTGTAGAACATTAAGAGCAGATAGTTGCCTGCAACCGCGGCAGGTCCGTAGAGATGCCACTTTGATCCGGGTTTTTCAAGTGTTCTGAGCGAAAGTCCGATGTTCTGTCTGCTTGCCCTTCCTAGTGAGAACTCCACGGTCATTACCGGAAGTCCGAGCAGAACGAGGAAGAAGAGGTATATGAGCACGAATCCCGCTCCACCGTTCTTTCCCGTGATATATGGGAATCTCCATACGTTCCCAAGCCCGATGGCGCAGCCTGCTGATAGGAGTATGAAGCCAAGCCTGCTCCCCAGAGTCTCTCGATTATTCAATTTTTTACCTTCCCTTTGTATTGTTGTTACAGGGATAGTAGTGTAGCAGGGGAAATACAAGTGTTCAAGATGAGGGAAGATACGGCACCTGTTCCGGCCTGGCATTTGAAAAGCCGGAATCCCTTCCTGCTCAGCTTCATGGATTGTAGATATTCTTTGATGGGAATCTGGGTTCCGAGGTGACGTTCATGCCCAGCTTCCTGAGACCTATGAGATCACCTGCAGAAGGCATGTGGGAGAAGTGTACCTCCGCGCCCTTCAGGTTAGGAAGTTCAGCCATGGCCTTTTCCGCATCCTTATTGCTTGTGGCACTCATCGCAAGACATATCAGGATCTCATCGATGTTGAGTGATACTCCCCTGCCAGAGAGAATGTCACGTTTCATCTTTGTGATGCTTTCAATGACTTCAGGTGAGATAAGATCCCTTTCCTTATCAATGTCGGCAAGCTTCTTAAGTGCATTCAGGATGAGTGCAGAACCTGCGTGCATTATTTCAGAATTATGTGATGTGACTATTTCCCCGTCTCCGATTTCGATTGCCGCGGCACAAACCGTGCCTTTGTTACCTTTAAGTGAACGTCCCATCGCATCCTCAAGGGCTTTCCTGCATGCGGGAACCACCTTCCTGTCATCGGGATCAAGACCGGCCTTGTCCATTATGGCCTTTGCCCTGCTTACGGCTTCCTCGCCTGCAAGCCCGGACGCATAGTCCATTTTCGCCCTGAAGTACCTTCGTATGATCTCCTGGCGTCCTGCCTCACGGCATACTTCATCATCTATGATGCCGAATCCGATGCGGTTGACACCCATGTCTGTCGGTGATTTGTAGATGCTCTTTCCCGTGATCTTCGTGAGAATTGCGGAAAGCAGGGGAAATGCCTCAATGTCCCTGTTGTAGTTCACTGCCACCTGGCCGTAGGCATCGAGATGGAAGTGGTCTATGAGGTTGTAGTCCCCGATATCAAGCGTAGCCGCTTCATATGCGATGTTCACAGGATGCTGAAGGGGCAGGTTCCATACGGGGAATGTTTCGAATTTTGAGTACGTGCTCTTAATTCCCACCTTTGATTCATGGTAAAGCTGGGACAGGCATGTGGCGAGTTTTCCGCTGCCGGGACCCGGAGCAGTGACCAGGACGATGGGACTGTCAGTGGGGATATAGCTGTTCCTGCCATATCCCTCATCGGATACGATCACATCGACATTGGACGGGTATCCGGGCGTCGCCGTATGGGTGAACACGTTGATGCCCTTGCTCTCGAGCTTCCTCTTGAACATGACGGCGGCGCTCTGTCCGCTGAATCGGGTTATGACCACGTTGTGGCATCTGAGGCCGTAGGAGGCAAAGTCATCGATCATCTTGAAGACATCGCTGTCATAGCTGATGCCGAAGTCAGTCCTGATCTTCCTTCTTTCGATGTCCCCTGCATAGATGCATATGATGACATCGATCTTGTCCTTCAGGCTTTCAAACACTTTCATCTTGATTGAAGGTTCGAAGCCCGGCAGGACCCTGGCCGCATGGTAATCGAAGAGGAGCTTTCCTCCGCATTCGATGTAAAGCTTTCCGTTACTGGAATTTACGCGATCAAGGATGAACCTTGCCTGTTCCTCAATGTACTTACCGTTGTCAAACCCGATCTTCTTCATACCTTATCTATTATACATAACCCTGTGCGATCATGGCATCCGCAACTTTGAGGAATCCTGCAATGTTTGCACCGTCCACGAAGTTGTTGTGTTCGGAATACCTGTCCGCGGCAGAAGAGATGTTGTCATAGATGCCCTTCATGATGAGTTTGAGTCTGTTATCAACTTCCTCGCTCGTCCACTTTAGGCGCTGTGAGTTCTGGCTCATCTCGAGACCTGATACGGCAACACCGCCTGCATTGGCTGCCTTGGCGGGTGCGAGCAGTACTCCGGCTTCGAGGAAGAGCTTCTCTGCTTCTGCCTGACAGGGCATGTTAGCACCTTCACCCACAAGCTGTATACCGTTTTTGATGAGATTCTTCGCATCCGCAACCTTGATCTCGTTCTGGGTTGCGCATGGGAATGCGTAATCTGCAGGGACATCCCAGATCGGGTTGGGCTGTGTGTTGTCCCTCTGGATGTACTCAACACCGTACTTCTCGGCATATTCATGTATGCGGCCTCTCTTTACGTTCTTGAGCTGCTTTACGAATGCAAGTTTCTCAGGTGTGATTCCGCTGGGGTCGTAGATCATGCCGTTTGAGTCAGAGAGAGTGACGACCTTTGCACCGAGGCTGTTGAGCTTCTCAACGGTGAACTGTGCAACGTTACCGCTTCCGGAAACGATACATGTCCTGCCGTCAAGGCTCTTTCCTTCGCCCTTGAGGATGTAATCGGAAAGGTAAACAAGGCCGTAACCTGTTGCTTCGGGTCTGATGAGGGAGCCGCCGTAGCTCTGTCCCTTACCTGTGAGCACGCCTTCAAAACGGTTCGTAAGTCTCTTGTACTGACCGAAGAGGTAGCCGATCTCGCGTCCGCCGACACCGATGTCGCCTGCAGGAACGTCCGTATCGGGACCGATGTGTCTGAAAAGCTCAGTCATGAAGCTCTGGCAGAAGCGCATTACTTCAGCATCGCTCTTTCCCTTGGGGTTGAAGTCGGAACCGCCCTTACCGCCGCCCATGGGAAGACCGGTGAGTGCGTTCTTGAATACCTGCTCGAATGCAAGGAACTTCATGATGGAAAGGTTTACTGAGGGGTGGAGTCTGAGACCGCCCTTGTAAGGTCCGATTGCTGAAGACTGCTGGATCCTGAATCCCCTGTTTATCTGGAGGCGTCCCTCATCATCCATCCAGGGTACGCGGAAGATGACTGCCCTTTCAGGTTCGACCATTCTCTCGAGGACCTTGTGGTACTTTACCTCAGGAAGTTCGTCAATGACCTTGTCCATTGAAAGCAGGAATGTGTAGACGGCCTGCTGGAACTCCTTCTGGTCCGGATCAAGCTGACAGACGTGTCTGTAGATGTTCTCGGTGACTTCGTTCATAGTAGTTTTTTTTCTCCTTAGGAGAAGATTAAACCAGTGTAATAAATCGTTAATCCTTCCCGTCCGATAATATAGACCAATTCCGCTTTTTTTGAAAAGCGGTATGTGTGAATAAAATATGAATAAAAATACAGCATAATGCATATACTTATTCATTTAGTTCCGGGATGATAAAATTTTTTTCATCATCTTTATGATTTGCTAAAGATCGGAGCTTAAAAATTTGCAGAACATCAGAAAAAAAATTTTTATTGCTGTTTATGCAATTTGTCTTCAGGGCTGCCGGTCGTATGGGGTATCACAGGATTGTTTCCGGTCCATGATGATACCTGCTGATGTTATCATGATAACTGATTCTGCGGCGCCATATACAGTGGCCACTATATAAATACTTATGATGAAGAAAAATATAAAAGATTTTTTTAGATTCATAAAACTGAATATTTATTCATGGAATATACATGGATCAGTTGACTTTTATCTTTCATGGTAATAATCTAATACCGAATTGTCTCCGGACAGTATTTTTTTGACTCTAAAAAAGGGGTTCACCATGAAAAAATTTGTTGTTGTATTACTCGCACTCGCAATGATCACGGCATCTGTCTTCGCACAGGGCGCAAGTGAGGCCAAGGCCGCAAAGTACACCGTAGGTGTATGTCAGCTCGTTCAGCATCCCGCACTCGATGCTGCCACACAGGGTTTCAAGGATGCCCTCATCAAGGGACTCGGTTCAGACGTAGTCATCGACGAGCAGAATGCTTCCGGTGAAGCAACCAACTGCTCCACAATCATCAACGGCTTTGTCGCAAAGAACGTTGATCTCATCCTTGCAAACGCAACGGCTCCCCTCCAGGCAGCTGCTTCCGCAACCAGCACGATTCCCGTACTCGGCACATCAATCACCGACTATGCTTCAGCTCTTGAGATCGATGGCTGGACAGGTACCGTCGGAACAAACGTTTCCGGTACTTCCGACCTTGCACCCCTCAGCGAGCAGGCTGCAATGGTCAAGGAACTCTTCCCGACAGCAAAGAAGGTAGGTCTCCTCTACTGTTCTGCAGAAGCAAACTCTGTTTACCAGGTTGAGGAAATGGAGAAGTACCTCGCTGCTCTCGGTCTCGAGACTGCTAGATTCTCATTCACCGACACCAACGATGTCGCATCAGTCGCACAGAAGGCTGCTGATTCCTCAGACGTAATCTACATTCCCACAGACAACACAGCCGCTTCCAACACTGAAGCAATCGCAAACGTCGTCATCCCCGCAAAGACTCCCGTAGTTGCAGGTGAGGAAGGTATCTGCTCAGGCTGCGGTGTTGCAACTCTTTCAATCAGCTACTATGATATCGGCTATGCAACAGGCGAGATGGCTGTCCAGATCCTCAGGGATGGTGCTGACGTCTCCAGGATGCCTGTCCAGTACGCTCCCCAGGTAACCAAGAAGTACAATGCGGAGATCTGTGACAAGCTCGGTATCACTGCTCCCGCAGGATACGTTGCCATCTGATTGCAAAATAATGATTAGGGGTTGATGATGATTTCTCTCTTGAACGCACTTCCGGGTGCAGTCTCACAGGGTCTGATCTGGGGCATCATGGCACTGGGTGTTTACATCACCTACAGGATCCTTGATGTAGCCGATCTTACCGTTGATGGTTCTCTCGCGACAGGCGGCGCGGTATGCGTCGTAATGATCCGTGCGGGAATTAATCCGTACGTTGCCCTTCTGGCAGCGGTAGCGGTCGGCGCGCTTGCAGGTCTGGTCACGGCAGCCCTTCATACGAAATGCGGTATCCCTGCCATCCTGGCGGGGATACTTACACAGCTTGCGCTGTACTCCGTCAACTTAAGGATCATGGGCGGAAAGTCCAACCAGCCCGTCAGCGTCGACAAATATGACCTGATGGTCTCCCAGAGGTTTGTACGTGATCTTTCCCTTGATAACCCCATGATTCTTCTCATCATCCTGCTTGCCGCACTCATACTGGTAATCTACTGGTTCTTCGGAACTGAAAAGGGGTGCTCAATGAGGGCAACAGGTGCCAACAAGGATATGGCAAGGGCACAGGGCATCAACCCTGACAACGACATCATCCTCGGGCTCATGCTTTCCAATGCGCTTGTGGCACTTTCAGGTGCACTGGTTGCCCAGTATCAGGGAGCGGTGGACGTCAACATGGGACGCGGTGCGATCGTAATCGGTCTTGCATCGGTCATTATCGGTGAAGTCGTTTTCAAGAAGGTGAAGCATAACTTTGCGGGAACACTTACCTTCGTCGTCCTCGGTGCCATCATCTACTACATCGTAATCCAGATCACGCTCCAGCTCGGTCTCAACACAAACGACCTGAAGCTCATCACTGCCGTGATCGTGGCTCTCTTCCTTGCAGTCCCTTACTGGAAGGGTAAGTACTTCTCACACCGCAAGGGGGCAAAGAATGCTTGAGCTTAAAAACATTTCAAAGACCTTCAACAAAGGCACGATTAACGCAAAGCTTGCACTTGATAATCTCAGTCTCACCCTCAATGACGGAGACTTCGTCACCGTCATCGGAGGTAACGGCGCCGGTAAGTCCACCATGCTCAATGCCATCGCAGGCGTTTTCCAGGTGGATGAAGGCACGATAAAGGCTGACGACATAGATCTTACAGACATGCCTGATTACAAAAGGGCAACGATCCTCGGCCGTGTCTTCCAGGATCCGATGAAGGGAACGAACCCCAACATGATGATCGAGGAGAACATGGCACTTGCACTGAGGCGCGGACAGAGACGCGGTCTTAAGTGGGGTATCACGAAGGATGAACGTGAGATGTTCTATCAGGCACTTAAGGGCCTCAACCTCGGCCTTGAGGACCGTCTCACAACCAAGGTGGGACTTCTTTCCGGCGGACAGCGTCAGGCTCTCACGCTCCTTATGGCAACCCTCAAAAAGCCTAAGGTGCTGCTTCTGGACGAGCATACCGCAGCCCTTGATCCGAAGACTGCGGAAAAGGTTCTTGCAATGTCCGATAAGGTCGTTGAGGAAAACCACCTCACGACAATGATGGTCACCCACAACATGAGGGATGCCATCATCCACGGTAACAGACTCATAATGATGGATGCGGGTCACATCGTCGTTGACATCTCAGGTGAGGATAAGAAGAAGCTCACCGTTCCCGATCTTCTCGACATGTTCTCAAAGGCAAGCGGAAGCACGGAAGCAAATGATGCGATGCTGCTTTCAAAGTAAAGTTTACTGAAGTCACCCTGCGGGGTGGCTTTTTTCAGCTCAGCAGAGGCTCAAGTTTTTTCAGTGTCTGCTTTGCTTTCTGACGGAATTCAGGTTTGAGGCTTTTCGTATCGGCAAGTATTTCCAGACACTCAAGCGTCATGTCAGAGTCGATGATTTCCTTTGCAAGGGATATTCTTTCCCTGGTTTCATCGATTGAAGTGTCGTGGTGCCCTGACTGCTTGCGGAAGTAGCTTTCCGCTATCTTGTCAAAACCTTCGGAATCATCAAGCTCGTTTCTTTTCTCATAGAGATCCCCGAGCCTCGAGGCAAGGAATGCCTTTCCGGCATCACGGATGGTCCGTCCTAACTGTGCGCTGTTCATGGAAAAAGGATACCACATGCGATTCAGTTTGGAAAAGCCGGTTCAGAGAGTGGCATTTTCAGAGATAAACCGATATATTTTTATCGGAGGCAATAATGAACAGACTTGAAGGTAAAGTATGTATCATAACGGGCGGTAACTCCGGTGTGGGTGCCGCAACCGCTAAGATGTTTGCGAAGGAAGGTGCAAAGGTTGTCATCACTGCACGCAGGGTTGACAAACTTGATGATGTCGCAGCACAGATTAAGGCTGATGGCGGCGAGGTTCTTGCTGTCAGATGCGACGTAAGCAATGAAGAGGATGTAATCGCAATGGTTAAGGCCGCTGTCGATGCATTCGGAACGGTTGATGTTCTCGTCAACAATGCAGGTGTTCTTGAGGAAGGTCTCAAGCCGATCGACAAGTGTACGCTTGAGGATATCGAGAAGGTTTATTCGATCAATGCAAAGGGTACAATGCTCTGTTCAAGAGAGGTTTCAAAGGTAATGAAGGAGCACGGTAAGGGTTCCATCGTCAACCTCGACTCGGCAGCAGGCTACTATGGCTGCGGCGGTGCCGCATATGTTGCCAGCAAGGGTGCGGTAATCTCACTGACAAAGCATATCGCAATGCGCTTTGCAGGTCAGGGCATCCGCTGTAACTCGATCTGCCCGGGCACGATCGTGACACCGATGACGATGCAGCTCAATCCTGCCGCGCTTGATCCCGACATGATGGGCCAGATGGCAAAGCATGCTGATCTTAAGGTCCAGCCGTGCATGCCCGATGACGTGGCAAAGATCCTTCTCTTCCTTGCAAGCGATGAATCACGCCCGATCACGGGACAGGTGATCGTAACCGACTTCGGTTCATCTCTCTGATCATCAAAAAAGCCGCACCCGAAAAAGTGCGGCTTTTTTGTGTCCTGATGGTATGTCAGATCAGAAGATCCGCATAAGCCTTGAGGACTTCATCACCCTCACAGCCCTTGAGGACCTTCTTCGCGAGGACCTTGCCGAGCTGTACGCCTTCCTGGTCGAAGGAGTTGAGGTTCCAGAGGAAGCCCTGGAACATGACCTTGTTCTCGAAGTGGGAGAGCAGGGCACCGAGTGCCTTCGGGGTGAGACGGTCCGCATGGATGAGTGAGGAAGGTCTCTCACCGTCGAACTGCTTGTTCGGGTTATCATCGTCCTTACCGAGTGCGAATGCAACTATCTGGGCAGCGAGGTTTGCATTAAGCTTGACCTGGCTTGTGGAGCCTTCGATCACGATGTCCTTTCCTGCCTGACTGTTCTTAAATCCGATGAACTGCAGTGGTACGATGTCCGTTCCCTGGTGCAGAAGCTGATAGAAGCTGTGCTGTCCGTTTGTTCCCGGCTCACCGAAGATGACGGGACCTGTTACGTAACTGACAGGTTCACCGAAGCGGTTGACGTGCTTTCCGTTTGATTCCATGTCCAGCTGCTGGAGATGGGCCGGGAATCTGGAGAGTGCCTGTGAATAGGGCAGGATTGCAGTTGAAGGATAGCCGCATACGTTCCTGAGGTACATTCCGATGAGTGCATCCATCAGGGCAGCATTCTTCGTGACATCAGTTTCAAGTGCATTCATGTCTGCTTCATGTGCGCCTTCAAGGAGTTCTTCGAAGGTTTCATAGCCAAGTG
>JBJEWN010000297.1:0-2451 GCA_051885075.1 Bullifex sp. | reverse complement strand
CATCTTCATTCCTCCCTGATCCTGGCAAGCGCCTTCTTTCTGGCGCTGTCCTCCGCAGCCCTTGTCCTTGTGGATGCAACCACCAGTGAGATTATGACAAGAAGTCCCGTAAGGAGCTTGAAGTCATTCGGAGTTATTCCGACAAGGTAACCGTACTTCCTGCCGAAGTACATGAGTCCCTTGTAGATGATGGAGCCGAGAATGACTCTGAGTGTGATCATGCTGATCCTGCTTGTCCTGAACAGAAACTCGCCTATCATGATGGCGGCAAGGCCCTGAACGACCATTCCCGTACCGAGAGATACATCAGCAAACCCCTGATACTGGGCAAGAAGGGCACCTGAAAGTGCGATGAGTCCGTTGGAAAGGCCGAGGCCGACATACTTCAGGACTGAAGGTGACATTCCGAGGCTGATGACTACCTGCTCGTTTCCGCCAAGTGCACCGAGGCTGATGCCGAGGTCTGAGTGGAAGAAGAGATCAAGCAGAAGTTTCACGATCACGATGAAGATCAGGGTACCGAGAAGCGATGCGGCCTCAGGGGAGACAAAGCTGAAAATCTTCACAAAAGCCCTGTACATGGTATCAACCTTCACGAGGGGAAGGTTTGCCTTGTTTCCCATGATCCTGAGGTTAACGGAGTAGAGCATCGTCATCGTCAGGATACCTGCCAGCAGGCCCGGAACGTGGAGACGGTTGTGAATCGCGGCTGTTACAAGACCGCAGATGACGCCTGAAACGAATGCAAAGAGAACCGATACGGCTATCGGAAGCCCCGATGTTATTGAGATTGCAGCCACTGCAGCTCCTGTTGCGACCGAGCCGTCACATGTCAGGTCAGCCAGGTCCAGCAGCCTGAAGCTGATCAGGATGCCAAGTGCCATGATCGAGAAGATCAGACCTTCAATGAATATTCCTTCAATCATATGAATTACCTTTAAACATCTCTGTTTAACAGTTTCCCCTGTTCGGGGTCAACAGCATGAAACGGGGATTTTCATCCCCGTTCCTCCAAAATGCTTCCGATTCAGTTCTGTTTTCCGTCTTTTATGACGTATGCGGCACTTGCCGTGATGTCAGCAGGGATTTCAAGGCCGAGTTTTGCGGCAACATCGAGGTTGATGTAGAGTTCAAGGCTCTTCACATCCAGATAGTTGATGCCGATCTCTGAAGGGGAAGTGCCCTTGAGTACCTTTTCAATGAGCTCGCCGGTGAGAAGCCCGCTCTTGTAGTAGTCGAATCCGCCTGCAAGAAGTACTTCGGTGTCAAAGGAAGAGGTTGTGTCGGCTGAAAAGAGCGGGACCTTCTTTGACATGCACACATCGGAAAGTGCAGTGATGGCGCTGACAACAGTGTTGTCGGTTGCGACGTACATTGCATCGACGCGGTCGATGATGGACTGTGCGGCCACACGTACCTCAGCTGAGTTGGAAACGGCAACGGTGACAAGCTCGACGCCTTTTTTATCACATGCATCGGCAAATGCTTCCATCAGTGTGATTCCGTTGGCTTCGCTGGATGTGTATACCATACCGATCCTCTTTGCGCCGGTAATCCTTTCGATAAGTTCGAGATGGGATTCTACGGGAACCATGTCGGAAACGCCGCATACATATTCACTTCCCGTGAGACCTGCGCTTACCGGGTCTGTGACTGATGAATAGACCTGATAAGTGGTGGGAAGGGTATTGAAGATTGCCTGAGCGGTAGGGGTTGCGATACCGACTGCCACGTCAACCTTTTCTTCCTTGAAGAGGGCCGCGATCGATGCACAGGTGGAGATGTCTCCGTTGGCGTTTTCCTCCCTGATCGTGTACTCAAGATCAGTTGCGGCAAGGTAATCGCTGATACCCTTTGCAATGCTGTCAAGGGCAGGGTGGGTAAGCAGTTTCGAGACCCCGATCTTATAGCCTTTTGAGGCTGATGTCTCAGCTGCGCCTGCAGCGAAGATAAGTGATGATGCGAGAATTAAAATGGATGAGATGATAAGCAGTTTTTTCATGTTGTCCTCCGATGGATGTTACTATAGGAAGAAACATGGAAAATGTAAAGATACTATTTAAAGAAACATTGAAAATTTTTCAGGAATGAATGAAAAAGCTGCCCTCAGGCAGCTTTTCTCACTCGAAGTCGAATGCTTCGTCATCAAGATCCTCATACTGGGACTCTTCATCATCGTCCCCGTCGAGAATGAAACCGTCGGAGAATTCATCGCCGTCATCATCACGGAAATCCTCTTCCCCTTCGTCATCGTATGAAAGGAAATCATCACCGTACTCCTTATCGTCGTAGGTATCCTCTTCCTCATCGTATTTTCCTGAGAAGTATCTCTCTTCCTCAAGATCAAGATCCTCATCATCGAATCTGCTTTTCATCAGTGGTCCTCCTCATCCTTTTGATGGAATATATAAAGTGATATATGTAAATCGTCAAGAAAAATCCATTACTGTT
>JBJEWN010000296.1:0-2454 GCA_051885075.1 Bullifex sp. | reverse complement strand
TGACCATGGAAGGGCCATCTGGGCAAACGGGAATGTAATTCAGCTCCTCCCTGAAACCTATGAAAATACAGTGTTTACGGTCCATGACCTGATAAAGGTCATGGATGATGCATCGATTGACAGGGCAGTGCTCCTTCAGGGAGGCTTCCTGGGCTTTGACAACCACTGTGTGGCAGCTGCCGTGAGGATGTATCCTCAAAGGCTCAGGGGAGCTGTTGCCGTCGATCCTTTCTGCCGGAACCTTGAAGGAATCGTTTCCCATGTGAAGACACTTGGCCTTAGGGCTGCGAAGTTCGAAGTTTCCACAGGTTGCGGCCTTATGGGGGCTCACAGGACATTTGACATCGCGTGCGATGCGATGCTTTCACTCTACTCATCCCTTGCGGATACGGTCATGACCTTTGCCTTTGACCTGGGAAGTCCTGGGGATGAAAGCCATCAGGTGGAAGGCATCAGGATGATTGCCTCTCATTTTCCTGAAAGGAACATTGTCGTATGCCATCTTGCATCACCGAAAAGAGGCCAGGATGAGAACATAAAATGGGAACTTGAAATGCTTTCCCTTGACAATGTCTTCTTTGATACAGCAGCGCTCTTCTGGAAGACACGGCCTGAAAGCTATCCCTTTGATACAGCCAGAAGGTATCTTTCATATGCCCGAAACATAGTGGGGGCAGAGCACCTGATGTGGGGAAGTGACATGCCGTCCACACTTCCGATGGTACCGCTTTCAGAGCAGATTTCTTACTCCAGTGGTATATTCACATCTTCCGAGGAAGAGTGGTACTTCGGGAAAACCGCGGATAAGGTTTATTTTTCCTGAGCGGAAGACCAGATTTCACCCGTGTCGATATCCATGACGGAGATGACTCCGTCAGGCTTTGCCGAACCTGTGTCCATGTCCGTCAGGCGGTAGTAAGGTGATGTGAATACTTTACCGTCAGTGGGTGTGTGTCCGACGAAGAGCTTTCTGTTATCAATCAAAGGCGGAAGCATTCCCTGTGATATCATTCCTGATTTCTCATACTTCACTGCGGACATAAGGTATGTACGGTCCCATGTCACTTTCCTGTACGGATCGAACTGTGATGACATGATGAGATCATCAGCCGTGATTTCAGTAAGCTTTTCAACCGGTGTGTCCATGAGCTCTTCTGGAATACCTCCGTGCACGATCAGAAAATCATCTTCAGCAATTGCAAGGCGGGCTTTTGCCAGCAGTGATCTTATCTTCATTCTGTAAGTGTAATCTGTATCGGAGAGGGCGAGCACGGTTATGCTTCCTCCATTGTACTTCACCCAGTTCCTGAATGAATCATCATGTATGCCTATCTTTAAGTATTCATAGAGCCAGAGATCGTGGTTGCCGATCACGGGGTGAAAATGCGGGAGCGAGAGAAGGTAATCGAAGGTTTCACATACTTCGCTTCCTCTGTCCGCGAGGTCTCCCGTGGAATACAGTACATCCTCTTCAGGCTTGAAACCGGCTTTGCCCAGTGCCGTTTTCAGCTTTGTGTACGATGCATGCATGTCTCCCGTGATCAGACGTCTCATAAAATGTCATTATACCGATATCATACCTTGCGGTTAACCTGATTTAGTAAGAATCTTTATGTCCATAACGGCAGATTTTCATTTTTTTTGCCGCTATGGTCAGGGGATAAGACGTAAGAATCTGATGTGAATCAACTGCGCACACATCAGAAATACGGGTTGTTCGGCTGTCCATCTGTCATGGCGGCTTCGACATACTTTGTTAAATGGTTTTTTGTCGATATCATTGATAATGTGTTATATTACATGTATGCCAAGTATTTTGATAGAAAATGGTTATCGCTTCTTTTTCTTTTCCAATGAAGGGAACCCTCCTGAACCTTGTCATATACATATCAGAAAGCATGGAGCTTTGGCTAAATACTGGATAGGAGAAAAAGTCATGCTTGCTGATAACATAGGTTTTTCAGCAAAAGAGTTAAGGGAGATTGAGTCCATTATTATTTCAAATACTAATCTGATAAAGGAGGCCTGGAATGGATTTTTCTCTTAATAATGCAAAAGCTGTAAGAGTATGGAGTGATGATGATAACCTTTGGTTACTCCTTGTGGATGGCAGACAGCTTTCCATTCCGATTGTCTGCTTTCCCAGGCTGAAGAATGCCACTTCAGAACAGATTCTGAATTATGACCTCAGCGGAGGCGGGCTTGGGGTTCACTGGGATGAGCTTGATGAAGATCTTTATGTTCCTAATCTCCTGCTGGGGATAACATCAATTCCCGACAGGGAACATACTGCATGAAAAAGGGACTGGTGCATGAATAATTGAGTGATCAATGTTGGTTAAAAGCTCTTTCCGATTGGTAATGATTGCTGTATTACACAAATAAATTGAAATATACAAAGTGAACTACCGCCACCCTAAAGGGTTGCAGCTTCCGGTTTAACCCTGGTTTGCT
>JBJEWN010000295.1:0-2455 GCA_051885075.1 Bullifex sp. | reverse complement strand
ATTTCCCTGGAAAGATTTTCCCGGATGTAGTCCTGCATCCTCTGTACGGCCATTATTTCCCTGTCCATTACCATCTCCTTACGTCAGGAAGGGTATATCATGAGACATCAGGGCCGCTCGACTCTTTTTGCGCTTTTTCAAGTGTAAGCAGTTTTTCCTTAACTTCGGGGCCGAAACCAAAGCCGCCGACGGAAGAGGATGACACCACCCTGTGGCAGGGGATAATAATGAAGCATGGATTGATATGGAGTGCACCACCAACTGCACGGGAAGCTTTGGGATTACCCATCAGGCGGGCAACTTCTCCGTAGGTCATGGTTTTTCCATATGGGATCATAGCGCATGCGTAAAGCACCTTCTGCTGAAAAGGTGTCAGTGTATTTATTGAAACAGGGAGAGAGAAAACACGTCTTGCTCCCGCAAAGTATTCTTCAAGCTGCCTCGCAGCATCATCAAGAAGCGGAGTGGAATGGGTCACTTTCCTTTCCGACAGGGTGACTTCCGTTATCCAGCCCGCTTTTTCGGTGATGTATATTCTCCCGATGGGAGAGGAAATTGAAACAGTCACTTTGCGGCAAGAACCTCAGCCCTGGATGCAATGTTTTCTGCAGTGAAGCCGAATGCATTCGCAAGGTATGCAAGGTTACCGACTTCCCCGAATCTCTCACCCACACATACGAAGTCCATGGGAACGGGATTGTTTCTCACAAGGAGGCCCGCAATGGCTTCGCCGATGCCGCCTGCATAACGTCCGTTCTCGCATACAAGGACCTTACCGCATTTCCTAGCGGCTGCAAGCACTGTTTCCTCATCCATCGGCTTTACGGTCAGCAGATCGATTACCCCGGCACTGATTCCCTTTTCATTAAGAATATCAGCAGCCTTCATGCTTTCACTGACCATATGGGCACCAAGAGCGATGATGGCCACATCGGAGCCTTCCTTCAGGACCTTCGCCTTTCCAAGCTCAATGTCGGTTCCCTCCTCATAGCGGTAAACTATGCCCTTTCTCGGAGTCCTGATGTAAGCGGCTTTTCCGCTTTCATAGACAGCTTTTGTGAGCATGTAGAGTGAGTAGTCATCGGAAGGTTCCACGACTGCCATGTCGGGAATCTGTCTCATCAGGGCAATGTCCTCAAAAGGCATGTGTGTTCCGCCGTTGTACTGGGCCGTGATTCCGGGGTCTGAGCCGATGACGATGACGCGCTGTTTTGCGTATCCGACAGAGAGGAAAAGCTGGTCGTATACACGGCGGGAAGCAAAGCATCCGAATGAGTGGATGAACGGAACCATGCCCATTGATGAAAGCCCGGCTGCAACACCTGCCATGTTTGCTTCCGCGATACCGCAGTTGAAGAAACGGTCGGGGAACTCCTTCTCAAAGGCTGTCGAACCGATGCATGAGGAAAGGTCGGCATCGAGGAAGACGACTTTTTCATCCTCCCTTGCAATATCCTTCACCGCATCAATGAGGATTTCCTTGTAGTGTGATCTTTTACTGTAAGCCATACTCACGCCTCCTCTCTTTTCCTGAGCTCGGCAATCGCCTTCTCACAGGTCTCGCTGTTTATCTGCATCGAGTGGTTGGCCTTAACGCCTTCACCGGGGATGTAGCCATGGCTCTTTTCAGTGTTCATGATGACGAACACGGGTTTATCCTTCACTTTTCCGGCCTTTTCGATCACATCGGCAATTTCATTGAAGTCATGTCCGTTGATCACGAACGTCTCAAGACCGAAACTTGAATATCGGGAGACCAGATCATGCTGGGGGATGATGTCCGCCACATAGCCGTCAAGCTGCTGGCCGTTGTTGTCAAGGAAGATCATCAGGTTGTCAAGCTTCCAGGCACCTGCAGTCTCAAGTGCTTCATAAACCTGTCCTTCCTGTGCCTCCCCGTCTCCGATGATGCAGAATGTCCTGGCATCGAGCTTCTGAAGTTTCTGGCCGAGTGCAATTCCCACTGCCGCGGAAATTCCCTGTCCCAGGGAACCACCTGTAAAGTCTACCCCCGGTGTCTTCGTCATGTCACAGTGTGACGGGAGCTTCGTTCCGCCCCGGTTGAGTGTCTTCAGCCACTCGGCGGGGAAGTATCCCTTCATCTGAAGTGCAGCGTATACCGCAGGCCCCGCATGTCCCTTTGAACATACAAGACGGTCCCTGTCATGCTTCTTCGGATCATTCGGATCAACATTCATCTCATCAAAATAAAGGTATGTCAGCAGATCAGCTATCGACATACTGCCGCCGATATGGCCGGAACCGAATGCGGCTATTTCCCTGATCGTGGTTTCACGGAGTTCAAGAGCCTTTGCCTTAAGCTCCTTCAGTTTACTCTCACTGAGCATGTCTCCTCCTATCTCATATGAGCGATCGCACCCAGACGGTCGCCGTTAATATCATTCACTTTATCAGAACACCTTGAAAGATATGTTAATTTAGCAGCCTGCTCCAG
>JBJEWN010000294.1:0-10320 GCA_051885075.1 Bullifex sp. | reverse complement strand
ATTCACCTGACTTCATTCCTGCCAATGTGAAGTTTCCGCTTGAGTTTGTGATTGCGGAGTAGATCAGTTTGTTATCACTGAGATTCGTTGCTGTTACCAGACCCCCCGCATGATCAGTGGCAAGTTCCAGCTCAACACTTCCTGTAACGGACTTAATCGCGATTGAGAGAGTAAGCAGATCTGCCTGCTTATCAGCAGAAGGCTCAATAAATGTAGAACATTACTCGGATGTTTCGATAATGCATAAGCGGTAACAGTAACAGCCTTTGCACACGCAGTCTGAATGTTTACATTTCGAAGAACATTTTGCCCTGCTGGCATGAGGTATGTCATTTTCTCATGACAGTAAACGGGATGTGAAACGGCAGTCCCATGGGTGCATCGTCATACTTTGAACCATACAGGAACAGTTCCTTTTCAGATGCACGTTTACGTACTGCAGGATTGATCTCGAAAAGATCCCTGTCAGAATACTCTCCTGCTTTGAGAAAATATTCTTCAAGGTTCCTCAGTGCCTGCACGATGGTAATCTCAGTTCCTTCGGGTAAAGTAACAAGGTAATCCAGAATCGCATCAACTGTTTCTTTCATCCTCATCCTCCAATCATCCCAGTTAATCACTTATTACATTTATGCGGTATAAGGGAATCCCTACGAATCACTTTCATGCTTATTGCTGCACAGCTGAATCAAAGCTGTAGGAGATTTGATGTTTCCATCCCGATATATTCTGCCTTCATTGATGAGCGGATTAATGACTGTTTTCAGGAAATCACCTCTGTTCTTATATTTTAAAGCAGTTTGCAGTTCTTTGACGGTTTTTCCTCCGAATTTCAGTAACTCAATAACTTTATCACTGTCAGGAATTTCCTTGACTTCAATTTCCATATTGCTTTCATAGAGGGTATCAAACAGTCTTAAATCAAGGAATCCCGGGAAAATCAGCACTCCGGGCTGTTTTTCCTGTGGATATGATCTGTAACTATCAACTATAGTCTGGAAACCTGTTCCTCCACGCTCCATCAAATTCGCAATATCCAGGCATGCGGCAATTATCTTATTTCTTCTGATCGAAGGAATGCTTCCAACAGGATATTCATCATATGGCTTTGGAAGAAGCCAGTCCCCTGGTGATACAATGTCAATCCGGTCATCAAAAATATCAATATCGATCTGAGTACCGATGATTGAATAATCTCTGTGTGCAATCGCATTGACAAGAGCCTCTCTTATAGCTCCTGTCGGATAAGATCTGACCTCACGCCTTCCTCCGCTTTCCGTCTTTTCCCAACCTGATCTCGTATTGCGTTCAATGAATCTTAAGGCATAGCTGAATACCTGAGACAAATGACCTTTATACCTTGCACTGTCCAGAACACTGCCGGCTTTATTCAATCCTTTCCATAATCTGCAGCAGATAAGGGAATCATCACCGTCATAGTCATCCTTAAACATCAGAAAGCCTGTTTTGGCATATCCTTCTTTGGATACTATTTCTTCATTCTGCAATTCCTTTAAAGCAGGTAAAGTAGAATTCTCCCTGTATTCCCTGCACAGACTCAGAAAGCCGGTCCATTCCTTTTCATCATATGCTATTTCACTTACTTCATCATCCACACCATATTTACGTTTTGATAAGGAAATAATCTCTTCCGGTGTGGCAGGAGTTGCATTTCCGTTACCTTTAACATAAACAATTTCAGAATAATCACCTTCCCTGTATCTGACGACGGAATCTGAAGCTTTGACAATTATTGCTAGAACAAATCTTTCAGCTTCTTCATCCGTACTCCTCAGCATGTACCTGATCCTGATATGAGGAAAAATATGTCTGTCATTTATTCTTGCAACAAGATTCTTTGTTTTGTCGATTTCAGCTAATGTCAGGCCAAATGCTTCACCATCATCAGATACGCCTGCAAAAAGCACTCCGCCAGAACTGTTGGCAAAGGCAACAAGCGTTTTTGCCCACTTCAGTGGGTTATCCTGATTCAGGACCGCTTTGAATTCATACTTAAGATCTTCGGATACAACATCGTTAAACAGTTCATTGATTTTCATACATAAATAAAGATAACAAACATTACGCAACATTACAACAAACATTACGGAACATTACGCAAACTTTACATAACATTACATAACATTACGTAAACTTTATGATAAACAGCAGGGGAAGCTCATGTCTTTGATGTGGAAATACGTCAAATATAAAGTCCTTATCCTTAAAGACAGTGATTTAACCATGTTCATGTGGTCATGATGCATGGAGGACTGATATTTTTGCATAAATATGCAAAACAGGGTGTAAATTAATTTGAAAAGTGGGTATAGTTCTGACTAAATATGCATATTCAGGGGGTTATATGGATAGTTCCGCTATTTTCATTCTTCTAACGATACTGCTTTATCTTGCAGGCATGCTTTATATCGGATACAGGTGTTCAAAGAAAACAACATCATCATCCGATTTCTATCTCGGAGGCAGAAAGCTAGGACCGCTTGTAACGGCAATGAGTGCTGAGGCATCCGACATGTCAAGCTGGCTTTTAATGGGACTTCCCGGACTTGCCTATCTTACCGGCATAGCTGATGTAGGCTGGACGATAATCGGACTTGGGCTTGGAACGTATTTCAACTGGCTGCTTACTGCCGGAAGACTCAGAAGATACTCTGAGATTACTGATTCCATAACGATTCCCCAGTTCTTCTCCAGAAGGTTTCACGATGAAAGCAGGATACTTACCGCTGTATCGGCATTCATCATCATAATGTTCTTCATTCCATACACTGCATCGGGTTTTGCCGCATGCGGAAAGCTTTTCTCATCACTCTTCGGGATCGGTTATATGCCATGTATGATCATATCCGCTGTGATAATCATCAGCTATACCGTTGCCGGAGGATTCCTGGCAACGTCCCTCACTGATTTCATCCAGTCAATCATAATGACATTCGCCATCTTCACTGTCCTTGCCTATGCAACGACAATTGCAGGCGGAATCGGGAATGTAATGGACAATGCTTCTTCCATGGCAGGTTACCTATCCATGGTTCTTTCCCATGATCCGATAACTGGAAGTGCAAAGCCATATGGCTTTCTGACAATAGTCTCAACCCTGGCATGGGGCCTTGGTTACTTCGGAATGCCACATATCCTTCTGAGGTTCATGGCTATTGAAGATGAGAAGAAACTGAAGCTTTCAAGAAGGGTTGCTACAGTATGGGTCATAATTGCAATGATAGTTGCAATTCTCATCGGTGTTGTGGGAAAGGCTTTAAGTGACGCAGGAATAATTGAGATGCTTTCAGGAGGGCAGTCAGAGACAATCATTGTTTCAATTGCAAAGCTTTTGTCATCACACGGAGCACTTGCCGCGATCGTAGCAGGTCTCATCCTTGCGGGAATTCTCGCAAGCACCATGTCCACGGCAGACAGCCAGCTGCTTGCAGCATCCTCAAGTGCATCCCACGACATACTACAGGATGCGATGCATCTGAAGCTTACGGAAAAGCAGAGCATGATCGCAGCAAGATCCACCGTGGTGGTAATAGCGATTCTCGGTATCGTGATAGCCAGAAACCCATCGAGTTCTGTCTTCAGGATCGTATCCTTTGCCTGGGCAGGGTTCGGTGCAAGCTTCGGCCCTGTCATGATCCTGGCCCTCTACTGGAAGAGAACGACTGCAGCCGGAGCGCTTGCAGGAATGGTTTCAGGCGGACTCATGGTCTTCATCTACAAGTTCCTTATCGCACCGATGGGAGGTGTCCTTGCAATCTATGAGCTTCTTCCCGCATTCATCGCAGGTCTCGTCGTCACTGTGGCAGTGAGCCTGTGCACGAAAAAGCCCGGAGAGGATATCATCAGGGAGTTTGAGAAAGCAGGAAGCAGCGAAGCACTTTAGTCTTGTAACCGGCAGGGCGTACCTGCCGGTTGTTTTATGCTTCAGCAACGGGAAAAACAGGTTCCGGCTGGAGTGGGTATATGATTATTATCCTGCCGTACTGCATATTCATGATTATGCCGCAACACTGAAGATTTCAGATTTCCCGGTTCAGACAGACGGGAATCAGGTGGTCTGCCTCAACGCTGTCCGGGGTAACGGTGGTTTCCAGTGCAAGTATTTTCACCCCACTGTCAGATGCTTTTATGAGTGCATCCCTGAAAACAGGCATTATCTCATCATCAGGAGTGAAGTACTTCATCCCTTCCATCTGAACTACAAAGATTATCACGGCACCATATCCTTCTTCTGAAAGTGATGCAAGCTCATTCACGTGCTTCAGTGCCCTCAGGGACGGTGCATCGGGAAATGAGCACACACCGTCCGTTTCCTTAGTGCATCCCTTTACTTCAATGTATGTGATCTTACCTTCAGGTGATGTGACTGAGAGATCAAATCGGCTGTCACCTGCCGTCACTTCCCTTTTCACTTTGTGGTCAGAAGGGAATAAGGACTTAACGTATTCCTCAGCAACCTCATTGGGGGCAGAGGAATCAATATTGAAGATCTTTCCGTTACTGATAACGGCCATTATGTCACAAGGTGTCTTTCTTTCACGGTTTTCCGCTTCAAGGAGGAATACTCTGTTTCCTTCCTTCAGGAGTTCCTGAAGGCGTCCTGTGTTCCTGAGATGACACAAAGTATCACTTCCGCAGACATCACATATGGCAGTGAACCTGTTCACTCTTCTTTTGAATTGTCCTTCAATGATTTTTCCCCGGTATCTCATTTTTCTTCCAGCATTTTCCTGAATGCAAAGCACATGATGACTGCGGCAAATGGGAAGAGGGAGTATGAGAGGAAGAGCATCGGGTAACCGAAGTATTCGATGACATAGCCGCCTGCAAGGGCACCGAGCATCTCGGGAAGGTTCGTGGCAACTGACCAGTATATGGTCATTGCCAGGTCATAATGCTCAGGGTCCACGCTGTCAGCCGCATAGCCTGTGGCTGCGACGTGCAGGACTCCGAATGTAAGTCCGTGAAGTGTCTGGGCGAGAGCAAATGCAGGGATACCGGGAATGAGATAGAGAAGAAGTCTGACAGTAAGTCCTATCGCAGAAATCAGCAGGAGTGACCAGGAAGAAAGGACACCCTTTCTTTTCAGACGGCCGAAACCTATCATGCAGAAAAACTCGCATAAGGCACCCAGTGCGACGAACAGCAGGAAGCAGCTTCCGAGTCCCAGGTTTTCCGTCATGTATGCGGAGAGAAGTTTTTCAACAACGCTCTGACCTACCCTGGTGGCAGCGACAATACCCATGAAAACATAGAAGCGTTTCGGAAACCAGGTAAACGAGAATGATGCCTTTCCGGCCTCCTTCACTTCCCTTCTGCCCTCTTTCTGCATAAGAGAGACAATGAGGGGAAGCGTGGTCCCCAGAAGGACTGCGGCGAGTATTGAACGGTTGTCAGTTTCATCGGGGAACCCGATGAGGGCAAATGACACAAGCACGACCACATAGCTCATGGTACCCACTGCCCTTATCATCCCGTAACGGGAGCTGTCACCCTTGAGCGACCTGTTTATCATTCCGTCGGCAAGGGGATTCATGCACCAGAAGAAACCATTGAGGAAGAACGAGGATATTACCGTGAGGATGATGGTGTCATTCAGCATGAAAAGGGAGGCAAGAACCATCGAAAGCAGTGCGGATGATGCAATGAAAGGAGTGGTCCTGCCCGTCCTGTCACTTCGGGCAGAGATCATCATGGGCATTATGATTGCGGAAAGCTGGCAGAGTGCCAGAAGCACACCGGTAAGCGTATGGGAGTATCCCTTGTTGCGGAAGATTATCTGAAGATAGGGAGAGAACGAAGCCACGGCCATCTGAACCGATACTGAGAGCAGGAACAGTTTTGTCATTTCTTCCTCCTTCCTGAAAAGATCCACTGAGGCAGTTCATGGATCACGGCAATGCCGAGCACCATGGCAAGGCATGTCTTAAGGGCTCCCGTACCGGTCGTTGCCGCCTGAGTCATCTGACCTGACATCAGGTAATATGCAGTCCAGTATATTCCCGCACCCGGAACGATCGGGAATATTCCGGACACGAGAAATGCGATCTCGGGGCACTTCATCACCACGGCAAGATACCTGCTTATGAGCGCAATTGCAAGTGTTGCGGCAAAGATTGCACCCATTTCCCCTGCAAGCGGTGTGAGGATGGAGCATACGATCCATCCGGCCATGCCGTTCAGACCGGATACGAAACAGTACTTGGAAGGAATATCATAAAGAATTGCAAAGGCAACTGTTCCGAAGAATGATGCGATGATGACTTCGGGTTTCACAGCACCCTCCCTCCCGTGATACCGGAATAAACCATCAGGACAGCGGCAACACCCACTGCAATGCATATGAACACGAGCACTGCATCCAGAAGTCTTACGGCTCCTGATATGTAATCCTCATCACCGATGTCCCTGATACCGTTGACGAAGGCAACTCCGGGAACAAGCGGGATGACTGCACCGCCAATCATTGATGTGAGGTTTGACGAAAAACCGATATGGAAGAAGAAAAGGCATACGGCGGCGGAAATGGCCCCTCCGATGATGTTTCCGGTCATTTTGGAAAGGTATGGCCTGAAGACGAAGTATATGAAAAAGCCAAGAAAGAGTCCGGATATGAATGATGCGGCACCGTCCATGAGGTTTCCGTTGAGAAGAACGGTGAAACAGCCCGCTCCGAGTGCCGTGGCGGCAACCTGAAGCGGCCAGGGTCTGTTCGGAGCGTTTCTTATCTCCTCCAGTTTTTTTCGTGCTTCTTCCAGAGTGTATGCCCCTTGGCATATTTCCCGTGAAAGCTGGTTGATCGCTATGACTTTGGAAAGATCGGCACCATGAACAGGGATGTGCTCGACTTTTGCGAAAAGCCGACCTTCACTGTCCTCTCCTGAGGCAAAGATTCCGTTTGAAAGCACGAAGAAGTTTTCGTCAGTAACGCCGTAGGATGCACAGATGCGCTTCATGGTATCCTCCACACGGAATATTTCAGCACCGTTCTCAAGCATTATCCTTCCGGCCTCCATGCTGACAGGCAGTACGGAGCAGACATCATTATCTTTTTCCATAGCTGATGATTTTACTCCAAAGACTTTCACATGTCAGCATCAAACAGGTGAAAAAGACAGCTGCACATGGTTGCATTTTCCACCCTTAGGGTGCAGAATGAATCGCCGGAAAAGGAGTCACTTCCAAGTGTCATACACATCGCTTCCAACAGTAATTCTGTTATCATTCCTCTTTGCCCTTGCAGGTTTCATCGATTCCATTGCGGGAGGCGGAGGCCTGATTTCCCTGACAAGTCTCTATGCCGCAGGCATGCCTGCCGTCAATGCCGTAAGCACCAATAAATTCTCAATGACGTTCGGCACACTCTTTGCTGCCGGAAACTATGCCAGAAAGAAAAAGATAATCTGGCGCGTCGCCATTTCAAGCGTTCCGTTCGCGCTCATCGGTTCATCCATCGGCGCACAGCTTGCCCTTCACTATGCAGACACCCTCCTTCGCTACATGCTTCTTCTGGTCCTTCCCTTGCTTACCGTACTGACACTGAGGAAAAAAGGTACCAGACAGAGCCGGCTCATTAAGGAAAGAAACGGTTTAGAGGGGTTTGACATAACCGCCCATGCCTACATCATTTCCGCAGCCGCATCATTTGCCATCGGAGTGTATGACGGTTTCTTCGGCCCCGGAACAGGAACATTCTACACGATTCTGTTTTCATTCATGGGGCTTCCGCTCATCTTCAGCGCGGGAACGACGAAGATCCTGAACCTGGCAAGCAACATTGCGGCCTTCGTAACATTCCTTGTTAACGGTACGATCGTGTTTCAGGTCGGCATTCCATGTGCCGTATCATCGGTCATAGGTAACCTTATAGGCTCATGGTATGCGCTTAAAAAGGAAGGAAAAGCGATAAAAAAGATCCTTATCATCGTCATTGCCCTGCTATACGTAAGGATCCTTTCCTCTTTCTTCCTTTAAACATAGTTTCTTGCACCTTTTCCCTTTTGCTATTATCCTTAGTCACATGAGTTTTCGAGTATTGTTTCTTGGAGAGATAGTGGGCAGGGCGGGAATCGCATCCGTTAAGGAAGGGCTGAAGGCACTGAAGGAAAAGTACCATCCCGATTACACCGTTGCAAATGCCGAAGGTACCACCAACGGTTTCGGACTTGGAAAGGCCCATGCCATGCAGCTGACCCATCTGGGAATTAATCTCCTCACCGGCGGTGAGAAGATTTTCTACAAGCTGGAGATGGTTGAGTTCTTTCCCAAGTGCAGCTTTACGCTCCGTCCCATGAATTATCCCGCAAAGGCTCCCGGAAAAGGATACCGCATCGTGGATATCGCAGGTAAAAAAGTTGCCATCATCAACATGCTCGGACAAAGCGGCTTTTCAAGAGTCTGCGTGATGAATCCTCTCAATGCCGCCGACATGATCCTTACAAAACTGAAGGATGAAGCTGATGTGTTTTTATTCCAGTTCCACTCGGCAACCACCGCGGAAAGTGCCACCTTTGCCCACTATGTGAAGGACAGGGCCGCAGCCGTCATCGCAACGCACTCAAAGGTACTGACGGCAGATGCATGCGTGATGAACGGATGCGCATACATAAGTGACAACGGACGCTGCGGTTCCTTCATGTCGGCAGGTGGTTTCAATCCCTCATATGAGATTTCAAAACTCATGACCGCCCTTCCGGACAGGAGTCATGAAGCCTGGGATGACTGTGAACTCCAGGGTGTCCTCGTCACCATAGGTGATGACATGAGGGCTGAGTCGATTGAGGTCATAAGGGAGAAGGTTGCCGTGGAAAGGCCTGAGGTAACAAAATGAAGAAAGAAGTGACGGTATATAAGGATGAGAAAGGTTCACTCATTGCTTCCTGCGACAGGAATGCATGTGAAGGGTGCAAAAGCTCACTTTTCTGCAGGACGAAAAACTACTCATTCCAGGTGGAAAACCCCGAAAAAATAAAGGTTGAGGAAGGAGACACGGTCGTGATAGACATGCCTGCCGGGAAGACTGTGCTCTCATCATTCATGTCACTCTTCCTCCCACTGATATGCTTCTTTCTGGGTATGGCCGCGGGAGCATTCCTTCTGCACGGAAGTGAGATCATACAGTTTGCACTCGCGCTTTCAGGTCTTGCCATCGGATTCCTGATCTCATACATCTACTTCAGGATTACCGGAAGGAAGTTCACTCCTGAGATAATTGAGAAAAAGGATAAGTGATGAAGCGCTGCTTCTTCCTTCTTGCCGTCGTTCTCCTGCTCTTTTCCTGTCAGAAAACTCCGACAGACAGTGACATGCTGAGCGCGGAAGATATGGAAATGCCCGACATAATGCTGAAAAACAGTGTTTACACGCTCTCAACCGGTGAAGGTGAACCAATAGTCATAAATGCCTCACTCATGAAGGTTTTCATTTCAGGTGAGAAGGTACTGCTTGAGGATTTCACTTTCACGCAGAATGACGCTGAAGGCAATCCTTTCATCAAAGGACATGCAGGACAGGGAAGCATAGATACATCCACACGGGAATGCCGCTTCACGGGCGGAGCCTTTATTGAGCAGCTAAGGGACAGCCTCTCGGTATCTGCCTCTTCCATTGTATTCAGCAGCAGGAACAGCACTGTGGAAGCCGAAGGGTATGCAGAGGTCACGTTCGATGGAGGACGCATAACCGGAAAGGATGTTTTTGCGGACCTCACCGCATCAACGCTTGAAATAGGAGAGCTTTACTCCGGGGAGATGGTTACATGAAGAAACTGATATTGGTTCCTGTGGTTCTGATGGCAATGAACCTCATTCTTTCAGCTCCCGTTACCTTTTCCGGAGGGTACTCAAAGGTATCGCTGAAGGAAGGACGGAAAAGCGTTTCGCTCACCGGAGGTGCGAGCGTCACTGCCGAAGGAATGGTCATCAGTGCCGATTCCATCACGCTGACCGGTGATGAGTACGATGTGGTTGAATGCACCGGGAAGATATCAATAGAGGACAGGGAAAAAGGTCTTTCGATAAAAACGACCGCGCTTTACTATGACAGGAGTGCAGAGCGACTTTTAATCAGTGCCTGGTGCGAGGTTTCAGACACCGTGAATGAACTCGAGGCAAGTGCGGGAGCAGTTTCATATGACCTGAATAACGAGGTGCTCAGCCTTGACATGGCCGCCAGACTGATGAAGGCAACCGATTCCGGGCTCTTAAGTGCAAGGGCTGAGAAGATAGTCTTCGACAGAGGTGCCGATACGCTCACGCTTGCCGGGAATGCAAAGGTTGAATGGAACGGTAACAGCTACAG
>JBJEWN010000293.1:0-10330 GCA_051885075.1 Bullifex sp. | reverse complement strand
TCTGAGATTAGAGATGATGTCAGCCTGCATACATTTCCTCCAGTCTTGCTATGGCTCTCTGAAGTTTTACGGAGAGTCTGTCAATTTCCACGGCTCTGTCATTTGAGACAGTGAATCTCATCCTTGCGATCTCTGAAAGGACGGACATCCTCCTGAGCTTTGCAAGCGGCACTCCCTTTGAGATGGCCGCGCCCCCCGCATCATAATACTCCAGCAGCAGCGAGAGCATCGCCATCTGCTTACCATCGGAACAGTAGCGGTCGATTTCATCGAACGCGTTCTGCTGCAGGAATGCAGTCTTTACCAGTGAGCACACATCCAGTATGAAATTCTGGCTGTCCGGAAGTGCATCGGGGCCGACCAGCTTCACGATCTGCTGAAGTCTCGTTTCCTTCTGAAGAAGTTCCAGCACCCTGGCCCTGTTTACCGACCATTTTCCGTCTGAACGTTCATCCCACCAGGGCTTCACCTCATCGATGTACTCGCTGTAACTGTCAAGCCAGGAAATGGCCGGATAGTGACGTGCCGAGGCAAGGGATCTGTCAAGCCCCCAGAAACAGCGTACGAACCTTCTCGTATGCTGGGTAACAGGCTCGGAAAAGTCACCTCCCGGAGGAGATACCGCACCGATTACGGAAACGGAGCCTTCATCTCCTGAAAGACTCTCCATATGGCCTGCCCTCTCATAGAATGCAGCGATCCTGGTGGCAAGATAAGCGGGGAACCCCTCTTCTGCAGGCATTTCCTCCATGCGGCCGGAGAGTTCACGCAGGGCTTCAGCCCAGCGGGATGTGCTGTCTGCCATGATGGCAACGTCATAACCCATGTCCCTGTAGTATTCCGCCATGGTTATTCCAGTGTAAATCGAGGCTTCCCTGGCAGATACAGGCATGTTTGATGTATTCGCGATGAGAATCGTCCTTTCCATCAGACTTCTTCCGGTCCTTGGATCATAGAGGTGGGGAAACTCCCTGAGTACGTCAGTCATCTCATTGCCGCGTTCCCCGCATCCGATGTAGACAATGATGTCCGCATCGCACCACTGGGCGATGGAATGCTGCGTCATGGTTTTACCGGTACCGAATCCACCCGGAATTGCTACTGTACCGCCCTTGGCCAGGGGGAACAGGGAGTCGATCACACGCAGTCCCGTTATCAGTGGTTTTTCAAGGGAAAGTCTCTTTGAGACCCTTCTCGGAATCCTGATCGGATGGTACTGGACCATGGAAACATCGCGGTCCCCGACCCTGGCAACCGTTTGCGAGACTGTGTAATCACCTTCTGGCGCAATGTATGAGAGAGGACCGTCAAATCCCTTTTCATCCGGAATCATTATGAAGTGCCTGATGTTCTCCGATTCCTGAACATAACCGAGCTTCATACCGGGAAAGGCCATATCCCCGGCCTTAGCCATCGGGATGAAGTGCCACTTTTTATCATGGCTGACGGAAGGCACCTCGATGCCTTTTCCGAGAAAACAGCCGCTTACGGACTCAAGGTCTTTTAGGGGACGCTGAATTCCGTCATAAATGCTTCCGATCAGACCGGGACCGAGTTCACATGACAGGGACATGCCTGATCCCATGACCTCATCACCGGGCTTTATTCCGGTTGCATCCTCATATACCTGAACGATGGCTTCACTGCCGGAAAGCTTTACGACCTCACCGACTATGCGGGAAGAAGAGACATGGACCAGTTCCATCATCTTTGCATCGGTAATGCCTTTTACGGTGAGTACGGGTCCATTGACCCTCTTCACCCTTCCTATCACTCTTTCATGCATACTGCTTCCCCTACGATGTGTCTTATTTCCCTGGATGAACGCCTGATTCGGGTGGAAATGGTGTCATCATAAATGATCCTGTTTTCAGGATCAGATGCAATGACGCCGAATGAATGAGGAATTTCAGTGCCCGCTTTCAGGGTGATGTCAAGACCGAAATCCTTAAGCAGCCTTGCTTCACATCCCCTGAGCATTTCATCATCCGTTTCATTGGAGGATGAGATTATAACCTCTGGCGTGCCTACAGCCAGGGCTGATTCGGTGATGAGATCCGAAAGCAGTGCTTTACGGCTGACCGGATCGGAAACATGGTGCTCCACCAGTACGTTCACGATCTTCATGACCTTATCGACCGCGTTTTCCTCGTGGCGGAGGGAATATACCCTGTCCAGGCCCTCTATGGCCCTCTTCTCGGTATCCCTGATCATCTCAAGGCGTATATTTCTCTTCTCCGTTTCCTGAGAGCGGACCTTTTCCGCTTTTTTTTCAGCTTCCGCTATTACGGATTGTGCCTGAGAACGTGCTTTCTCAAGCAGTGCATCGGCCTTGATCCTGGATTCCTCAAGTATGCCTTTGGTAAGTGCTGTGTCCGTCATATTGATACTCCGATAGCTTCGTTCACGAGTGTTCTGAGGTCACGGGAGCTCTTTTCTCCTGGATTCGGAATTTCCACGACCAGGGGAAGGTCCTCCGTGAAAAGATACTTATCAACCTTTTCCCTGATGAAGGATGCGGCTTTCTCCGTGATTATGATTATCCCGAACCGCTTCATCTCCACCACGCTGTCGAAGGCAGCTTCCGCCTCCTCACGCGAATGAACGGCAACACCCTGGATTCCCACAAGGGAAAAGCCCAGGGTGACGTCTTCATCCGCGATGACGTAATACTCCATATTCCTCAGACCTTACCGAGGATCATCAGTGCCGTGATAAAGCCGAATACAACAAGACCTTCCGCAAGAGCGATGAAGATCAGGGCGTTTGTGGCGATTTCAGGGCGTTCCGAGATGGCACCCATGGCTGCGGAACCGACCTTGGAGATGGCCATACCTGCACCGAAGGCACCGCAGGCGAATGCAAGTGCTGCGGCAAAGCATACAAGAGCCGTGGTGTAATCCCCGCTCTTTACTTCAGAGACCACCTCTGCCGCACTGAGCTGAGGGGGAAAGAGAAATGCGCTGAATGCGAGAAGGATGAGCGTCATCACAAAGGTCATCCTTACCTTTTTCTGAAATGCGTAACTGGTCATAGACCCTCCTGATTTATCTGTCGATCCTGATTTTGCCATCCAGTCCGATGGGCTGGTAGGCAATGCCATGACCGGTAAAATACTTGGTATAGAATTCGTAATAATTCAGTCTCAGGGACTGTATTCCGGCTGAAAGCCCCTCGATGGCGATGACGAGCACATTGCCCAGGATCATTATGACGATCTCCGCTGCAATGTTTCCTGTCATTCCGGCCATCTGCTCGAAGGCAGTCATGAGCGAAACATGGGCAATTCCGAGTCCTGCGACACGCATGAAGGAAAGCGTGTTTGAAAGGAAACCTGAGAAGATTTCCAGTACTTCCACCAGGAAATCCATCACAGTGTCGATTATAACCTGTCCGATGCTCTCCTTATGTCCCTTCGCGGCATTGAGCATGGCCGACAGAGGGCCTTTTGCAATCAGAAGGAAAAGGCAGAGTGCCAGAAGTGCCACCATCCATGGGGAAAGGCTTATTGTTTTGTAACCGGACTCAACGAAGCCGAAGCATGCGATTATGCCAACGGCATACATTGCCCCTCCGACAAGGCCGTTCTTGTCAAAGACAAGCTCGATCCAGCGTTTTTTCCTGAACAGGTTGATCCAGTTCAGGATCAGGCCCAGGAAGATAACCGCGATACCGAACTTAATGGTTATGCCCAGGATGTCATACACGCTGGAAAAGGCTCCTGTGGCATGTCCGTTCACGACCTGATGGTAGTTGAACCAAAGGGCGGGGAATATGGAGTAACCGAAGGTGGAACCGAAAACGATTCCTCCCGCCATGCTTGCAGGTCCAAGGTAGATCAGCAGATCGCATAGCCCGCGGGAAATGAGACCATCCTTCTTCATCGGATCCTTTTTGTAAAGGTACTTCCCGATAAGTCCTATCATCAGCAGGACGAAGCCCTGCCCCAGATCAGCGAACATCAGGGCGAACATCAGCATGTATGTGACTGCAGTGAAAGGCGTGGGATTGACGCTGCCGTACTCAGGCGTACTGTAGTTTTTCACAAGACGCTCGAACGGAGCAAGCCCACGGCTGCTCTTCATTGCAACAGGCACGCGTTCCCGTCCGACCTCACAGTCCTCGGTCCACTCAATGACGCAGCTTTCACCGGCAGCATTCCTGATGGTGGCTTCCACTTCCTCAGACTTAAGGGACGGGACCCATCCGGTTATGACGCAGGTATCGCGGGTCTGGGAAAGATAGGACTCGGCATTGGAGCATATCTCACCCGTGGCAAGGGATATGTAGAGTGCTTCAAGCTCGTCCTTTTTCCTCATGATGCGTGACCTGCCCTTTTCCCTCAGTGCATCGTTTTCATCTTCCAGCTGCTTTACCCTGGCAGCTGTTCCGGCGTGGGAGTCCTCCCATGCCTTATCTGCAGCTTCAGGATCTTCACATGACACGAAACCGGCAGCATCAAGTATCTTGGAAAGTCTGGATGCATCACGTGAGAGCGTCAGGACTGCCGTATACCCGGCGGAAGGAAAGACAATGCCGTTTATCGGAAGGAGACTTACGCCAAGCTCCTCAGCGGCTTTCGGAGTTATTTTTCCGACCCGCAGGTCGAGGTACTCCCTTTTTCCATCCTTGAGATAGGACTGGATTTCCTTAACGGCAGCCTGTCTCTGACTGACGGTTTTCTGTTCCTCCCTGACTGCGGTGAGGGCACCGGAAAGACGGTCCAGAAGGCGCTTTGCCTCGTCCACGTCAGGATGTCCGGAACCGGAAAGATCCGCATCCCTGAGGGACGGAAGAGGAAGCGATGCGCTCCTAAGCAGGGCTTCAGCCCTGCTCCTCAGCTCGGAAAGCACCAGGGCCGGCACCTCAGGAGCATGGTCAGTAAGGACTTCTGCGCTTTCCTCATCGTAATCGGACAGATGGACGAAATCGGTCACACCCTCACTTACGAGTGCCCTGACAACGGCCTCAGACCTGCTTTTGAGCACGAGGGCCGTCACCATCTTCATTTTTTCAGTAAACAGATCCATTCAGTTCCCTCCTGATCCTGTCCTCACTCCATTCATAATACTTGGCAGAGAGTATTGCCTTCAGCGCATCATCCTCAGCCCGGCAGAGACTGAGATAGGAAATTATGGTTCCGATGGTGAACGGATAGACCCTTAACAGGCTTTCCGTTTCCTCCCTCATCTTCTTTTCCATATATGCCTCCGTCTTCAGCGTACGGGAAGCAACCTCACTCTGGCTCATACCATCTTCCCCTGCAAGTTCCAGGTCATCAAAGAGATCCGAGAGCTCGGAGTAATGCTTTGTGGCTGAAGCCCTGATCTCTTTTGCCGTATATATCCCGTCATCGTCCCTTAACAGGTCCGCCCAGATAAGACCGTATGGGATCAGAACCTTTCTCATGTTCTCCTCTGAAAGAGTTCCGAGATAACGGTATCTTATCAGATGAAGTATGTTCTTCATATCCGCTTCCACAGAGTACATGCGGTGTACCAGCATTCTGTCCTCACCGGAAAGTCTGCTCATTGCCGGGAAAAGACGTTCATACCAGAGTCTGTCCAGCATTACCTCCGGATCGAAAAGTCCTCTTTCCTTTATGTCATCCTCCGAGAAGGATGAAAGAGCCGCATGATATGGCGAATTTCCGACAGCCTTGATTATTTCCTTATATTCCCGGGCATTGATGATCATATCCCACTCAATCGGGCTGACTATCTTTTCCCTGATGATGTAGCTTGCCTTATGACTCATCGGGTGGTGGGAAAGATTTGAACTGTACCAGAGGCGAATGGCATTCTTCAGGTTATCAGTCTCGATTTTCTCCAGAAGCACACTGACGAACATGGCAGTATCCCTGTCCAGATATGCGATGATGTCCCTGTGTCTCCCTATTTCGGCAAGCGTCATTGCCTGTTCGACCGCCAGGAGATCCGCAGTCTCATCATAAACCTTTATAAGTGGCCCGAAGCGTGTTCCTGCAAGATATGAAACCGCCTCAACCAGGTTTGAGGCTTTGATCATGCGGTCTGAAAGACCGTCCTCACGCATCTTTCCTATTCTGGCACGGAGTTTTGAATTTATGAAACCGTAACGGGATACGCTGTCCATATCACTCCTCGCTGCTTACTTCCGTGTTAAGAAGAAGCTTAAGAATTTCCTCCGCAGCCACTCCGGCCTTCTCATCGCTTATGGATGATGATGAGACAAGGGTTTGCTCAAGTTTCCGTTCATGCTCCCTGATTCTTTCATCCGTTTGTTTCTGAGCAGCTTCCACAAGCTGCCGGGTCTCTGAAGCAGCATTCTCCGTGGCATTCTTCACGATGGATGAAGCCCTTTCACCGGCTTCTTCAACAATCGCACGGCACTCATCCTCAGCGTTTTTCAGAATTTCCTCTGACTTCTTCTCAGCTTCCAGAATCTCTCCTATCACATCTTTCAGCATAATGTAACCACCTTACCACATGACCTTAGGCATTTGCCCCTGACATGTCAATACGCAATGATCAGTCTGCAGAGAAAACCACTGTTTCCACTGCCTTACCCGTGTCTGCATTCCAGTCTTCCCCGCTACCGTCGAATTCAGGAAAAAGCGCATTCCAGAAGCCTGCGGTATCAACTGCCATTCCGCCTTCAAGAATGCCGAACCCGTGATAGTCAGTGAGGAGCTCGACAGCAGGGACGAATTCAAATCCTTCAGCAATCTCTCCGTCTTCGGTTTTTTCGAATGCAATGAGTGAGGAAGCATCAAAATCCATGAATTCCCAGACTCTTTTCCTCACATCATCTTCCTCTCCGACCTCAAATGCAACGGCATACCAGTCGCTGCCGTACTGATAGTCGAAGAAATACAGTCCGCTCTCGGCTCCGGAAAGGATGAAGCGTCCGTCCTGATCGGAGAAGAGATAAAGGGATGGATTCTCGGCAAGATATGTCTTGCCTGTCTCCGGATCCTTCAGGCATTCATAGACAGGGGATGAGAAATCCGACCTGACTTCCCCGTTTTCACAAATTAATCCGGTCACCGTGAATACATCCGGGATTACGGTGCGGATGGAGTATCCTCCCCTTGTCTGAGTGAGGATTTCATATGCGTAGGTCTGAGTGTCGGCAAATTCATCCGAACCGGAAATGTATGTTACGAGATTGTTGCGGCTCCTCGAGGACAGTCCCGTGTAAACGCCGGTTCCGAAGAATGTCCTGAGCCTTTCGGAATTGCTGCCCGTTGAACGCGCAACCTCGATGCTGGCTTTTTTCAGTGAGCCCTCAGGCCTGATCAGCAGGAAGTTGTCACGCACGGAGCGGCTGAAAGCGAAAAGACCGTCAGTGAAGAACGCTGCCGTTGAAAGCGAGAGGCTGGCGGAATACCTGTTGTAGCGGTCGTACGCCTGTGCCCTTGCACCGAAGGAATAGGTGCTGCCATAGTGGGAGTATGCCGCAGAAAGATTGTGCTTCATCATGTCGCTGAATGTTAATCCTGAAAGGTTGACCTGAAGGCCGTCCCCTCCGATCGTTGTCCCGACACTCACGCTGTTGCTCCTGAAATAGTCTGATGAGTAGGATACGCTTGTCTTACCCAATGACATGGAAGCGGAAATGTAACCGACTATCTGGACATTCGGGCTGACGGCGCTGTTCATGTAAGCGGAAACAGACGTTGAAATGCTCACGTTCCTTGCAGGAGAGAAACTCAGCGAACCGTTAACCCTCCAGACGGGATCGGAAAGCTTTGACGTATTAATGGTAATGAGACCGGAAAGGCTGTAACGGAATATACCGAGGCTTCCACCGGTGTTGACTGAAAGGGTTGCCTCACCGGTATTCCTTCCTTCCAGAAGGGGATTGCTGATCTCAAGGCTTGAGGAAAGTGAACTGACTGTTTTTGACTTCATGATGAAGCGGTGGGCGACGGAAATGCTGACTGAGGGAACATCCCGCGTGCCGTCCAGCCGTACATTAAGGCCATATGTCGTCGTACCGAGCCTGTTGGCGTTGACAAGAGAGATATCAGCTGAGGACATATAGATGTTTCCGGGCCTCATTGCAGCGGAAAACTCCGTCCTGAGCGTCGTCGATTCTGTCAGACCGAAATCCTGATAATATGAAAGTGAGAGGTCATCAAAGTAATAAACATGCCTGTATCCGGGCAGCAGCTGAAGCGACAGGCCACCTTCCGCCTGAGAGCTCCCCCTGACAGCCTCCCTTCCCATGGTTATGCTTCCCCCGTATACGGTATCCCCGAAGGCAAGCAGCTGACTGTCATATGCAAGGGAGAATGTGTATATTTCACTGAGTTCCACGACCATGTCAGGATCAGAAGTCTCGGCAAGCACCCTGAGCGGCGTCACTATGATCGTGATGTCATTGACACCTGTTTCGAAGGTGAAATCCCTGATACGGTACTTACCGGGAGTGACCGTACGCTCATAAATCTTCTTTCCGTTGGCTTCGATCGTGATGCGGCTGTCCTCGGTAACCTCTACATACTGCTGCTGGCTGCTTCGTTTTGCACTCTGATTACCGTAGGCATAGTTCTTCTCATACTGTATGCCGACCGATGAATGGCTGTTACCCAGTCCGAACCCGCTTATATTACCGAAGGAAACCCTTGTGCTTATGTCCGGAAGATCAAAGAAGAACCTGTAGCTGGAAAGTGAAAATGAAAGGTTTCCGGCCCTGTAGCCAAGGGAATAGTAGAAATCAAGATTCACGGGACCGAAAGTCATGTAGTTGGAACTGGAAAGGGAAGCATACCAGTACCAGTAGGAAGGCTCAAGCATCCAGTCGAAGTTTGCATACAGGGTATAAGAGCTCGCCCAGCTGAAGAACTGACGTTCCACGGGAATGGCTCCTGACAGGGAAAACCTGTCACGTCCGGCGGAGTACGATGAGACGGAGAGTACCCTTTCAGGCATGTCGGTAACGGTGAAGAAAAGCGTCACGGTGAATGCCTCATCATTGATTTCATGAACGACTTCCCTTTCGGTAAGATATGCGGAATCACAGACATCAGGGGCTCCGTCGAAGATTCTGGAATATGCATCCTCGGTTATCAGTCCGCCGAGGTACATTTTCAGCTCTGCCGTGGAAAATAACGGAATACCGTCACTGTATGTGACCTCGATGTCTCCCAGATACTCCTGTTCGGCATACAGGCGGTAATAATATATACCATCCTCTATGGTAAGCGTATCGCTTCCCGACACGAAGAAATCAGCAAAGAAATCATCATCGTATACCGGAGTGACGGGAGGAAGGAACAGAGTGTCATCATCCATCTCTTCCATGACCCATGGCTCAAACATGATGGGAACATCCGGAACACGTATCCGTTCAGGTTCAGATGCATATGCGGTTTCCGAAATCGGCGTTACGGCGCTTTCTTCCTGAACGACGGATACTGCTTCCTGAGAAATGCATGGGTCTTCCGGAACCTGAACTGCAGTTTCCGGGATCAGCGGAACATCGCTTTCCTTCTGAACGGTGGTTACCGTTTCATCAGAAATGTCTGGTTCTTCCGTAACAGGCAGAAGTGCATGATCATGAACATCGGGTTCCTCCGGGTGAAGAACCGGAGATCCGGCACCTTCGGTTTCAGGGACCACCATGTCAGGAAAAGCCTCATCTCCGACAGAAGAAGCGGCAGCCGTAACCGTTTCTCCTGACTGAATCACGGCAGACGGTACCGCTTTGAAAAGATACCAGATTATGTATGACAGGGCAGAGAGCCAGAGCAGTATGATGAATACGGTGCTCAGTATGGTCCTGAAACGATATCCAGGCTTACGGCGCATTGTTCACTCACCGGGCGGAATAATTGTAGGAAAGGGTTGCCTTATATGAAGAGCCCCTGTCAAGTCCTTCAGGCCATGGTACAGTCTTTGTCCAGGTCCTGCCTGCAAGGATATTGATGCCGTATATGTCGGGAAGGGCCTCCGCACCTGTAAGCGTCACTGTGTGTCCGCCCTGATCGGTGACTGTCACAACAGCCTCATTCAGAAGCTGGTGAACGGTTCCGGCATTGGCAAACGTGAGTGCAAGCTGTCCGTCCGGACTTTCTGATGCCTTTGAAAGAACCACCTTCTCCGTTACTTTAGTGGGTTCAACGTAAGCTGAAGCGTTGTAGACGTAAAGGAAATTGAACATGCTTGTGTTCGTGGCGCTCCTTCCCTGGGAATAGGGAATCTGCTCGGCCTTGATCCTGAAGCTCAGCTCACGGGTTACGGTCTTGGGCCCCCTGTACTGCACGCGGATGATCTGGGCACTCTGAGGCTGGATGAGGACCTTTGCAGGCTGTATGGAGAAATATGCCGATCCGTCCTTATTC
>JBJEWN010000292.1:0-2471 GCA_051885075.1 Bullifex sp. | reverse complement strand
TAAAAGAACTCTGACCATATCCTTTCCCGTTTGATACCGACAGTGGGCGGAGACGGATTCAGCCTTCAGTACTTACAACCCACTGTGATGCTTAAATCAAGAAAAGGAGTGATCCTGCAAAGAAAAAAGCATAACAGTAAGAATCGTGATGGCGGCAGATGCAAGTCAATGTATTCCCCTTTCCTGATACTAACATTAATGTGGCACACAGCACAACAAGAAAATCAGGACTCTTTAACATTTGTCATAAGATTTCATTTGACCTATGAGGATTTCTGCTATAATATTTGGCAGATCAGGGGAAAGCATCACTCCCCCTGAAAGGACAGGGGGACACTTATGAAAAGAACTGCCGGATGTATTACAGCCATCATACTTGCGCTCATGCTGCTTTTCTCATGCAATGCGGAAAGGAAGGAAGAGCCTGAACCGCCTGTCAGCATAACGATGTATCTCTGGGACAAGGGCATGACAAAGGAGCTCACCCCATGGCTGGAAGAGCAGTTTCCCGATATTGAATTCACATTCGTGGTGGGATACAACACCATGACATATTATACGGATCTCTTTGAACGCGGCAACGTGATCCCCGACATAATCACATGCAGAAGGTTTTCACTCAATGACGCGGCACACCTTTCAGAAAGCCTGCTTGATCTCAGTCAGAGTGACATAGTGGGAACCTTTTATCCCGGTTACATCGAAAACAACCGCGAGACGGACGGAAGCATCAGGTGGCTTCCGATGTGTGCCGAAGTTGACGGCTATATAGCAAACCTCGATCTCTTTGGAAAATACGGAGTGAAGATTCCGACGGATTATAATGAATTCATCGAAGCCATAAACATATTTGAGGCAAACGGAATAAAAGGGTTCATGACAGACTGGAGAGCCGATTACACCTGTCTGGAACAGCTTCAGGGATGCTCCGTTCCATCCCTCATGAGTGTTGACGGCACGCTCTGGAGGATGAATTACGAAAGCGGAGGAACAGGACTTGATGAGACAGTCTGGCCCGGAGTTTTTGAAACTTTTGAAAGCTATCTTGATGATATCAGGGCAGAACAGGGAGACAGCAGCCTCGGCTGGGCTGAAGTCTCACCGGCATTTCTCCGCGGGGAGGCCGCAATGATGAGGGGAACTGCCAATGACTGCAGGGTAATTTCCATCAGGGACGGCATCAATACGGCTATGCTTCCCTATTTCGGAAAAACTTCAGATGACAACTGGCTCCTCACATATCCCATCTGTCAGCTGGCAGTAAGCAGGAGCGTGGAAGAGGACAGTGCAAAGAAGGAAGCCGTTATGGAAGTACTCTCCGCCATCTTCAGCGAGGAAGGGCAGAGAAAACTTGCTTCCGGTGCTTCCGTCCTTTCATACAACAAAACAGTGAACATAGAGCCAAGTGACTCACTGAAATACGTAAAGCAGTGCATTGACAGAAACCATCTTTACATGAGGCTGGCATCGACTGAGTTCTTCTCCGTTTCAAAGGATGTGGTTACAAAAATGATTGAAGGCGAATATGGCTGGAAAGAGGCATATGATGACTTTGACAGTCAGCTCAGGGCCATTCATGATCCTTCGGAAGAAGAAGTCATCATTGATCAGGAAAAAGCCTATCCCCTTACCTTCACGGAGCACGGAAGTCCGTCCGCATCAGCCCTCCTAAACACCATGAGAACAGGTCTCGGACAGGACATCGCGATCGGTTATTCAAGCGTGGCCAGCAGCCCCATATTCGAAGGGCCCTATACCGCACAGCAGCTGATGTGGCTCATGACCTTCAAAACCATAGCCTATAAGTGTGAGTACACGGGTGAAGAAATACTCAGGATCATGGAGTGGCTCGTGAACGTGAAGGAAGACGGCTCCAATCCGGTCAGGCATTACAGCAACCTGCCCGTCACCAGCGGCATGGAATACTCGGTAAGGGATACGGGAAACGGCACGTTTGCACTTGACGGTGTCACGATCAAAGGGCAGACTGTGGAAAAAGACAGGATATACACCGTCCTGCTTGTGGGTGAGGATGCATACATCGAAAGCGATCTCTACTGCGGATGTCCGATGCCTGAAGACCTTAAGGCAAAGAGACATGAACAGAAGGTGTCCGAATACAACAGCTATGAATGCATGCTTGAGGCCGTAAGAGCCTGTCAGCAGCTGCTTCCTCCCACAGAATACATCTCTTTCACGGAGTGAGTACATGTACATTACGGTAACGTTCAACCCTTCCATTGATTACATTGTTTTCGTAGATGGTTTTGAATACGGAAAGCTTAACAGGGCGCGTGAGGAACACGTGGTTCCCGGAGGAAAGGGCCTGAATGTATCGATGGTCCTCAGCAGTCTTGGCAAGAAGACAAAAGCCTTTGCATTCACAGGAGGAATAACGGGTGATGCCCTTAACTCCATGGATCGAGTAGACTAGGCACCTCACGGTGCTAGCCCCTCACGGATCCGGACGT
>JBJEWN010000291.1:0-2473 GCA_051885075.1 Bullifex sp. | reverse complement strand
GTTCTCATCAGCAAGCTTCTCAGCCGAGCTTAATATCCTGTCTTCCTGGGATGAAAGCAGTGCACAAAGGGATTTAGCCAGAGAAGCATCCCTCCTCCGTTTTGCCTTCGCCCTGTCACCTGTCCTCCAGACAGTCCTTACGTGGCCTCTTATCATCTCAGAGCCGGCGTAGCTCAGTTCACCGATCTCGGAAGTGGAAGCAACATGGATTCCTCCGCATGCAATGACGTCCACGCCGTCGATGTAAACAAGCCTGACATCCCCGTCAACTTTTATTGACCTTCTGAGTCCGAGCCCTTCGGCTTCCTCATGGCTCATTTCCCTGTAGTACACAGCATGACCTTCGTTTATCGCCCGGTTTGCCTCGTCCTCAAGCATCAGGAGCACTTCCTCACTGATTTCGCTCCTGTCGGTCTCAACAGTCAGGATATCCTCCCCCTGGTGAACGGAAAGCGTTCCGATCCCATGGTTTTTATACATGAGACCTGAAAGCAGATGCTGTGCCGTATGCTGCTGCATGTAGTCATATCTGTGTGCCCAGTCCAGTTCAAGGGTTACACTGTCACCGGGACGGAAGGACGATGTATCCTTCATCACATGAATGATCTCATCACCTTCATGCTGCGTGTCACCGTATGGAATGCCGTTTATCATTCCCCTGTCTCCGGGCTGACCGCCGCCTTCAGGATAACTTATCGTTCTGTCAAGATATAATCCCTTTGGGGACACGGAAGTAACTGTGGCAGGCAGGACCTTACGGTAAGGCTCTGTGTAATAATACATTTCAGTCATCTTCTTTCCTTCTTTTCCTCACCGACCATCCTGGCAACGGGAAGTTTCAGGTGCCAGTGCATCGCACAGATCCTCAGCACGGTGATGAACACCATCGTGAATGTCAGAGTCAGTCTGGGATTTAAGCCCAGTTTTGTCATAATGACGAAAAGCACTGCTCCTATTATCGCCGCCGAAGCGTAGAAATCACTTGTAAGCACTGCAGGAACTTCCTTTGAGAATACATCCCTCAGCACTCCGCCTCCCACGGCTCCGATGACACCTGCGAAGATCTGACCGACAGGCCCGATCCCAAGCTGAAGAGCCTTCTGGGCACCGAGAGCCGTGAATACACCAAGTCCGATGGCATCACAGAAGAGGATGATGCGCCAGCGTCCTACCACCCAGGGAGCCATGAAGAACACAAGCACTCCCGTAATGATGCATGCGATAAGGTATGAGCTGTCCCTGAACGACGCCACCGGGGTTGCCCCTATCAGGCAGTCCCTTACCATGCCTCCCGCACATCCTACAGTGATGGCGAACACGATGACACCAAGAAAGTCCAGACGGTTCCTGACTCCTTTTACCGCACCGGTAATGGCAAATATGACGGTCCCGAAAATATCGAGGAAATAGATCAGCTCGTTCTGCATGACATAAATGTAATCATTTGAAGGCGAAAATACCATATATCTTTGACTTTTTCATAAAATCAGATATCTTTCACCGTGGAGGAAACTTATGGGTAAGATCAGATCAGCATGGGAAATAGCCCTGGAAAAGACTGAGAACATCCAGGTGGATAGGGAAAAGCTCAGACTTGATGAGGATATGAAAAGAGCACGCATGGCAGCGGGTGCCTTTTTAAACGATGAGGAAAACAAAGGTGAAAGTCTTAAGGACGACCTTGATAAAATAGGAAATGAGAAAGCAGTGAGGGAAGGCGTTAAGCTTACGGTGCTTCAGAACCTCACCCTGCCGCAGGATACGGTGCTTACCGACCGCTATGAACGGCTTACAGCACTTGTTGCCCTGATAGCAGGGGAAAATTCGGAAGCAGCCGCGCTCATGAGCCAGATCACCGGATTCTGCAAGCAGTATCCGGAGCACAGGAAGCAGCTCATCGACCAGCTGAAGGAACAGTTTGCCCCGATGGCGGAGCAGAAAGCCGCACAGCTCAGGGCACAGTACGGACAGGATGTTCCTGTATCACTTGAGAACGATCCAGAGTTTTTAAAGATCGCACAGACACAGCTGGACAGGCTGATGAAGCAGTATAACGACACACTGGACGGTGCAAAAGCACAGCTTAAAGACATGCTGTGATGTATCAGTTATATAAAACTATTCTTTAATTCTTTTAAACAAAACAATTGACTGATATATCAGTCTCTGCTACGATAAGAAGGCGACCATATATGGACGCTTTCTTTTGTTTTGGAGGAGGAATTAATGAACAAGGAAACCGGAATCAGGCCGTTCGGGATGCGGGACAAGCTCGGCATCACGCTCGGTGACCTGGGATGCTGCTGCACGGAGCAGTTCAGGGCAATGTTTTTAACAGTGTTCTACACACTGGTACTGCAGGTCAATCCGTTCCACGTCGGAACACTCATGCTCATCACGAAGATATGGGATGCCATCAATGACCCGATCATCGGTGCGCTCGTCGATATGAAGAAGCCCGGTAAGAATGGAA
>JBJEWN010000290.1:0-2473 GCA_051885075.1 Bullifex sp. | reverse complement strand
TGAAATATATCGGAGTTAAAGAAGCAGCAAAAAAATGGGGAATATCGGACAGAAGGGTCAGAATCCTCTGTGAACAGGGAAGAATCGAAGGGGCGATAAAGCTTGAATGGTCGTGGACCATCCCTGCGGATACACCCAAGCCGTTCGATGGCAGACTGATGAGACCTTTCAAAAACTACAGCGTGAGACTGGGGACGATCGACATCTCAGCGCTTGAGAAACTGAAGGAATCAATACCTGCCCCGGACAGGGAAAGTGAACTCTATGGAAAACTCATTGAGGATTCCCTGTTCCTTGCACTTACACTGGGACATAAAAAATATAATGAAAAGGAAGTCAGAACCATACTTAAAGGAAAGGTGATTTCATCATATCCGCTTTCGGTTCATCTCCTTTATTCAAACTTCCGTTCGCTCATAAAGCGTGAGGAAGTCAGCACGCTTCCCTGGGACTCCAAGAGGATGATGTCACTCCACAGATACTTCCTTCAGGGAGTGGATGACATTAACGGAGGCATCTACAGGGACGGTTTTGCGGAAGGACAGACTTCAGACGGTGACAGGCTTAAGGTCACACTTCAGATGGAAACGCTTTTCATCCAGTTCGAACGTGACTGGAAAGCCATTCATCCCGTCTTCAAGGCAGTGCTGATGTTCGGTGAAACCATGAAGATAAAGCCGTTTGAAGCATACAATGAGGAATTCGCAGTCCTGCTGCTTTCAGCAATGCTCGTTTCAGCCGGTTATCTTCCGCCTGCCCTCGATGCCTCGATGGCTGATGAGATAAATGCGGCTCTCACGCTTGCACTCAGGCGCGGTTCCTATCAGGACCTTGCAAGAATCGTGGAAAGATCGATCATTAAGAGTTATCATATGAGCCATGTATGATCTGGTCATAAAGGGCGGCATCATTACTGACGGAACAGGCTCTGATCCCTTTTGCTGTGATATCGCCGTTAAGGATAAAAGGATTGTAAGGATCTCACGTTTCATTCAGGAACCATCAGTGAGGATCATCGATGCATCCGGGTGTCATGTCACCCCGGGCTTCATCGACTTTCACTGTCACAGTGAAGTGCAGGGGCTTAAGGATCCTTACATGATACACCGCATAGGGCAGGGGATAACCACGGACCTGTGCGGAAACTGCGGGATAGGGCTCTTTCCCGCAAATGAATACAGGAAGTGGCTGTACCCTCTGAACAATGACGTACTCGGTCACTTCGATGATTACTCGTGGACCGATTTCACCGCTTACTCCCGCCTTCTTGAAGGAAGGATGGGGATCAATCAGGCGTATCTTGTTTCCCATGCCCCGCTGCGTGTTGCGGTGCTCGGGCCTGAGTGCGGAAGAGCAGCATGCAAAGATGAGATTGATGCCATGTGCCGCCTGCTTGAAACCGCTTTGGATCAGGGGTGCAAAGGGCTTTCATCAGGTCTGTACTACTCGCCGTGCTCATCTGCAAGCCGTGATGAGCTTGTGGCCCTTTTGAAGACCGTTGCATCCCGGGATAAACTCTTCTGTGTCCACCACAGGATCGAAGGTCCCGGAATAGTGGGATCAATAAAGGAAGTGCTGGAACTGGCGCTTGAAACGGGTGTCAGGCTGGAACTCAGCCATCTGAAGATAATAGGAAAGAAGTATGGATTCCTTCTCGATGACATCTTTGCACTTATTGATGAATATACCGGTAAAGGAGTCAGGGTGAAGTTTGACCAGTATCCATATCACTACGGTTCCACATCGCTCTTTTCCCTGCTTCCCGCCCATGTGCTTGCGCTTTCAAGAAGTGAGCAGGAAAGGGTGCTGAAGGATGAGTCTGAGCGAAGGATCATAAAGGATGAAATGCTCCATCCTGATGGATGGGAAAGCTTATATCCCGTTGTGGGTCCCGACGACATCTCGATTCTTGCCCTTGACCACACGAAAGCATATGACGGCTTGTCCCTTACAGAAGTCGGCAAGGCTCTTGGTAAGGATCCGCTGGACGCGATGCTGGACCTTCTTTCCGACGAGGACGGAGCTGCAGTGATGATTGATGTGACTGAAAGTGAGGATACGCTGAGAAGAATACTGGCTCATCCGTTAATGTGCTTCGGCACCGACTCACTCTATTCCACTCCCGATCCCCATCCGAGAAGTTTCTCGGCATCGGTTCACCTTCTTGAGGATTACGTTCTCCGTGATCATGTGATATCATTTACCGAAGCGGTCAGGAAGATGACTGGTGAGTGCGCATCGCGCCTTGGTCTTCATGACATGGGCCTTATTAAGGAAGGCTGCCGTGCCGACATCAATGTTCTGGACCTGAAGAGGCTTCATGCGGATGTGAAGTGCAATCAGGGACTTGAGTATGTCATCGTAAACGGCAGCGTGGCATATGAAAAAGGAATTTACAGCAAAACTCTGACAGGAGAACTGAAATGAGACTTTATATTTTTGACATGGGCGGTGTGTTACTCAAAAACTTTCA
>JBJEWN010000289.1:0-10440 GCA_051885075.1 Bullifex sp. | reverse complement strand
CCGATTCACATTCCACCTTAAAAGGATGGAATCTATCTCGGGTTTTATATGTATAGATACCCGTTCCCCTGAAGAGGGTTCCTCCGTGATGGAGCTCCTGTATCACCCGTCTTGAGATTTCCGCAACACGGTCGTTGGAGAAGATGAACGCCGTCTTTGCAAGGTTTGTTCCCATCTTCACAACCACCAGGTTTATCATCGTCCCGCTGATGTACATCGCGATGAATGCCATCAGCGTGTTCCTGAGTCCGAAGAAAAACGTACCGGCGATAACCACGGATATGTTAAGCATGAACTGAATGCTTCCCACCGCAAACGGTGTGTGTTTTGCCACTATCTGGGCTATGATGTCGGTGCCTCCCGTGTTGGAACCCGCTCTCATTACGATACCGATGCCGCCACCAACCAGCACTCCGTTGGCAACTGCCGAAAGCAGCACGTTCACGGAATCGGTGTAGTCGAGGAGGAAGCCCTTATATCCCGTGAAACCGCCTATTACCGATACCCAGAGCGACAGCAGCGCGGAACCCACGAATACCCTGAGTCCGTAAGCTGATCCGAAAACCTTCATACCAAGGAAAAACAGCGGTATGTTGATGCACATCATCACGATACCGGGATCCCAGCCGAGGGAGTAATAGAGTATCGTGCCGACACCGGTCACGCCTCCTCCCGTCAGCTTTGCAGGATTTGAAAAGAGCGCAATGCCGCATGCGGCAATGAACGTACCGGCGACGATCCTGAAATAATCCCAGGCCGTCCTCATGATTATCCTGTTGGCCATATCTTTACTGATTATCGTTCCAAATCAGCCGGAGGGCAACCCCTTTATTCCCAATTAATCCATTACGCATAGTTGAAATAAGGAGCTGTTTTGGATATAGTTTTCAATGGATAATCTTTTAGCTAAATACAACATTAATAGGAGAAGCTTTCATGTTATCACTGTTAGCGAATTTGCCAAAGGATGTACTGGTCCAGCAGATCAAGGACGGCCTTGTCCTTCTTGTACTCGGCATGGGCACGGTTTTCGTCTTTTTGACTATTCTTATCTTCACGACAAAGCTTTTGAGCAAGGTCTGTGCACGCATAGCTCCCGCTAAGAGTGCTGCCCCCGTTCAGAAAAAAAGCACTGCCGCACCGCAGCCTTCTGGTGTAAACAAGGATGCAGAAGTTGCCGCCGCAATAGCTGCCGCTTATGCACGTTCAGGAAACTAAGGATCAAAAGGGTTTTTTAAATGGCTAAGAAAAAAATCAATTTCATGTGTACGGCATTCCGTGACGGCTTCCAGTCAGTTTACGGCGCCAGGGTTTTCACCAAGGATTTCATGCCTGCAGTCGCAGCAGCAAGGGAAGCAGGCATCACACACTTTGAGGCAGGCGGCGGTGCACGCTTTCAGGCTCTCTATTTCTATACAAACGAAGATGCATTCGCAATGATGGATGAGTTCAGACAGGTTGCAGGACCCGATGCAAACCTCCAGACACTTTCAAGAGGTGTCAATGTCGTAGGTCTTGATTCACAGCCCAGGGACATCATCAAGCTCCATGCCGAGATGTTCAAGAAGCACGGAATGACCACCATAAGAAACTTCGACGCCCTCAACGACGTCAACAACCTCATTGATTCCGGTAAGGCAATCCATGACGCCGGACTCAAGCACGAGGTAACTGTCACGATGATGAGCCTTCCCGACAGCTACCATGCTGCCGCACACAACCCCGAGTTCTATGAGAAGATTCTCCGACAGATCCTCGATGCGGGAATTCCATTCGATTCACTCTGTTTCAAGGATGCTTCCGGTACATCCACACCGAAGAACGTTTACGAGACGATCAAGAGGGCAAGAAAGCTCCTCGGACCGAACGTGAACATCGTATTCCACTCCCACGAGACCGCAGGTGTTTCGATCCAGCAGTACATGTCTGCAATCGAAGCAGGTGCAACACAGGTCGACCTTTCAATGAGTCCCTGTTCCGGCGGTACATGTCAGCCTGACATCCTCACGATGTGGCATGCACTCAGGGGAACCGACTACGATCTTGGAATCGATGTTGCAAAGGTTCAGGAAGCTGAAAGAGTATTCGAGGAGTGCATGAAGGATTACTTCCTGCCCCCGGAGGCAACGAAGGTCAACCCGAACATTCCGTTCTTCCCCCTCCCCGGCGGCGCCCTCACAGCAAACACACAGATGCTGCGTGACAACAACCTCATGGACAAGTATCCCCTCATCGTCGAGGCAATGGGTGATGTCGTCAAGAAGGGCGGTTTCGGCACATCCGTAACTCCCGTTTCCCAGTTCTACTTCCAGCAGGCATTCAACAACGTCATGTTCGGACCCTGGAAGAAGATTGCCGAAGGCTACGGCAAGATGGTCCTCGGCTACTTCGGAAAGACTCCGGTCGAACCCGATGCCGAAGTCGTCAAGGCAGCAGCAGAGCAGCTCAAGCTCGAACCGACAACAGAGAAGGTTGTCGACCTCAATGACAGAAATCCCGGAAAGGGCAGAGCCGCAGCCATCAAGATGCTTAAGGATGCAGGGCTTGCTGAAACTGAAGAGAACATCTTCATCGCGGCAAGCTGTAAGGAAAAGGGTATCCTCTACCTCACAGGCAAGGCTAAGGTCAACGGCGTCAGAAAGGTTGAGAAGAAGGAAGCAGCTCCTGCAGCAAAGAAGAACACATCCGGTGAGTACACGGTCACGGTCAACGGCACTGCTTACGGCGTAAAGCTCGACGGTGCGAACGTGGTCGTCAACGGCGTCACATATCCGCTTTCAATCGCTGACGGAATCAAGGCTGCCTCAGCTCCCGCTGCACAGACAGTCGTTACAGGTTCACAGGATGTAACGGCACCGATGCCCGGTCTCATCTTAAGACTGAACGTCAAGGTCGGTGATGAAGTCAAAAAGAACCAGGAAATCGCAGTCATGGAAGCAATGAAGATGGAGAACCCCATCTACGCTCCCTGTGACGGAAAGATCACAGCGATCAAGGCAGGTCAGGGCGACCAGCTCCAGGCAGGTGACGTGATCCTCTCAATCGGAGGCGTTGCAGTCGTACAGACAGCTCCCGCTGCGGCTCCTGCAGCAGCACCTTCCGCAGCCCCTGCAGGCGGTACCGCAGTCAAGGCTCCGATGCCCGGTCTCGTTCTCAGACTCAACGTGAAGAAAGGTGATCAGGTAAAGAAGAACGATGAAATCGTCGTCATGGAAGCAATGAAGATGGAGAACCCCATCTACGCTCCCTGTGACGGTACAGTCGCTGAAATCAGTGTAGGTCAGGGCGATCAGCTTCAGGCTGACGACGTCATCCTGACAATTGCTTAAGGAGTGAGCCATGAGCAGTATTCTTAACGGTCTGGTCGAGCTCGCCAAATCTACAGGCATCTACGGATTTCTCCAGTCAGGCGGCTGGGGAAACGCCGTGATGATCCTGGTGGGCTTCTTCCTCTTTTATCTTGCGATCAAGAAGGGCTTTGAGCCCCTCCTCCTCGTACCCATTGCCATGGGATGCGTGCTTTCGAACATCCCGTTCGCATACATCGCAGGTGCACCTGATCCCACGAACGGTGCGATCGGATTCATCCAGATCCTGTACAACGCAGGTATCGAGTCAGGTCTCTTCCCAGTGCTCATCTTCATGGGCGTAGGTGCCATGACCGACTTCGGACCGCTCATCGCAAACCCCAGGACACTTCTCCTCGGTGCTGCGGCACAGCTCGGTATCTTCTCCGCCCTCATCGGTGCCCTCTGCCTTTCATTCATTCCTGGCATCAACTTTGACCTGAATGTTGCGGCAAGTATCGGTATCATCGGCGGTGCCGACGGTCCTACAGCCATTTACGTTACAAGGTATCTTGCACCCGACTACCTCGGATCAATCGCTGTTGCCGCTTATTCCTACATGGCTCTCGTTCCCATCATTCAGCCTCCCATCATGAAGGCCCTTACAAGTGAGAGTGAGAGAAAGATCAGGATGAAGCAGCTCCGCCCCGTATCCAAGGTTGAGAAGATCATCTTCCCGATCTCGGTACTTACCGTATGTGCACTTCTCCTTCCTTCCGCATGTCCCCTCATCGGTGCCCTCATGTTCGGTAACCTCTGTAAGGAATGCGGTGTGGTCAACAGACTCTCAGACACGATGCAGAACGCACTGATGAACATCGTAACGATCTGTCTCGGTCTCTCAGTCGGTTCAAAGATGGCAGCAGAGAAGTTCCTCAATCTTGAGACACTCGGCATCCTCGTTCTCGGTATGGTTGCTTTCGGTATCGGTACCGCAGGCGGTCTCCTGCTTGCAAAGCTCATGAACAAGCTCAGCCCGAAGAACCCGATCAACCCGCTCATCGGTGCCGCCGGCGTATCCGCAGTTCCGATGGCAGCACGTGTTGCCAGCAAGGTCGGTCAGGAAGCCGATCCTCAGAACTTCCTGCTCATGCATGCAATGGGCCCGAACGTATCAGGCGTTATCGGCTCTGCAGTTGCGGCAGGCGTTCTCATGAAGGTTGTTCCCATCCTGACAGCCGGAGTCCTCTGATAGAAGAAAGGACATATCATATGATCTCACCCTTCGGGGTGAGATTTTTTTATCTTCCAACAGGACCTGAAGTTATGATAAACTTTGTCTGCTTATGGGAAAAAGGGTTATGAAACAATCAGCAAAACTTATGACATTCATTGCTGTTATACTTCTTTTCACCCTTTCATCACTTTCCGCATCTCCCGTACGGGTCGGCTTCTTTGCCATGGACGGCTACCACATGATCGACCAGGAAGGGAACCGCTCAGGGTACGGCTATGAACTGCTGCAGCTCATAGGCAGATATACGCCCTACACTTTTGAATACATCGGCTATGATGAAAGCTGGGCTGACATGCAGGAAATGCTCGCGGAAGGAAAGCTTGATATCGTTACATCAGCCGCAAAGACTCCTGAAAGGGAACAGCTGTTTGAGGTTTCCCGAAATCCTGTCGGAACGAACCATACGATACTTACTGTAAGAAACGACTCTTCCATCAGGGCCCGTGATTACTCCTCGTACGAAGGAATGAGGGTAGGACTTCTCAGAAGCAGCACGAAAAATGCATCATTTGAGAGATTTGCCTCTGATAAGGCTTTCTCCTGGACACCATGTTTCTACGATGAGTTTTCACAGATGGAAGCTGATCTTCAGAACGGCTCCATTGATGCGATTGTAAGCAGCAGTCTCAGGGACACGACAGGGGAAAAGATCATAGAGAGACTCGACAGAAGTGACTTCTACATCATTGCACCCAAGGGTGACAGATCGGTACTGGACACGCTTGATGCTGCCATCGACGCACTCGATGCCACCGATCCGGGCTGGAAGGATGCCCTGATGTACCGGTCATACATGCGAAGTGACTGGGAACTCTTTTCCCTCACTGATGAAGAAACGGCGTATCTTGAAGAAACGACACTGAAAGTCCTCATGTGCCCTGACAGAAAACCCTACTCCTTCTTTTCAGACGGCACGACAGAAGGCATAATGCCCAGGGTTCTTTCATCCATTGCAGAGAAAACAGGACTGAAGATCGAATACATCATGACATCAGACAGGGAGGATTACCTTGCCCTGCTTGAGGAGGGAGATGCCGACATCATCCTCGATATCCCATACAATATTTCAAAGGCGGAAGACTATGGGTACAGGATAACTGAACCGTACATGAGTGCAGGCATTACCCAGATCACGTCAGCATCCTTCACGGGACAGATAAAAACCATTGCAACCATGAAGGACTCCACGCATATAAGACGGTATCTTGAAAAGTACTTTCCTCAGCTCTCCTTCAGATACTATGACTCCATTGAATCATGCATTGAAGCAATTGACAGGGGAGATGCCGATGCCACATGTCTCTACTCACTTACTGCTCAGGATCTTCTCAATGGCAGAAAAGGGAAAAGATACGCTTCGAGGATACTTTCCGACACGGAGACATCGTTTTCCATCGGTGCCAGGTCAGATCTGCCTCCCGTGGTCATAAGACTGCTGGACAGAACGCTTTCAGACATGCAGGACTTTGAAACAGTTTCGATAATCATGGATGAGACGATGTCCTATGATACTGATGTCACTTTTACGGAATACATCTACCGAAACCCGGCAGTCCTTCTTTTCCTGATTCTCTGCATCGGTCTCTTCATCGCGGCAGGATGCATTGCAGCCGCCAGCCTCATTGCGGGAAAACGCCTGAGAACGGCAAACAGCAGGCTCAGCGAGGCAAATACCGCAAAACGGGAGTTTCTGGCAAAGATGAGCCACGACATGCGTACTCCCATGAATGCGATAATGGGCTTTACAGGCATCGCCATGAAAAGTGATGACAGGGATGAAATAAACAGATGTCTTGAAAAGATTTCCCAAAGTTCAGACCACCTGCTTAACCTTATAAACGATGTGCTGGACATAAGCAGGATCGAAGGCGGTGCCGTTACCTTCACACCTGTTCCGACAGACATCTGTACGGTTGTTGATTCGGTTTTATCCATCACACAGGGTCTTCTTACTGACAGACACCTTGATTTTCTTGTCGATCGTCCCAAAAGAGGACACTGCACTGTATTCACGGATGGTCTTAAACTCAGGGAGATACTGGTCAACCTCCTCTCAAATGCAATTAAGTTCACTGATGACGGAGGAAAGGTAATCTTTTCAATGGGAACGGACGAAGGCTGGGACGATGAACATGTGAACCTATGGTTTAAAGTCAGAGACACAGGATGCGGTATGAGCGCGGAGTTCCTTCCCCATGTTTTTGATGAGTTTGCACAGGAAGATGACGGTGCCAGAACCAGATACTCAGGAACAGGACTGGGAATGGCGATCTCGAAACAGTATGCGATCCTGATGGGCGGTGACCTTACCGTGAAGAGCAGGAAAGGAGAAGGAACAGCATTCACCCTTACCCTGCCAGTGGCAATTGCGGATCCATGTGACATTGATACCGGAAAGGATGAAAATCAGGTAATGACCGACCTCAGGGGACGTAAGGTACTGATTGCGGAAGACAACGACCTTAACGCTGAGATCGCGACCGTGATGCTTTCAGAACAGGGCATGAGCGTCACAAGAGCCGTAAACGGAGAAGAAGCAGTTAGGCTCTTCACATCATCACAGGAAGGAACCTTCGACATCATCCTGATGGACATCATGATGCCGGTAATGGACGGACTCAAAGCCTCCTCCGCCATAAGGTCATCACGTCAGGAAGGTGCTGAAATCCCGATAATAGCCATGACGGCAAACGCTTTTGCGGAAGATGTTCAGGCTTCACTCAATGCCGGTATGAACGGACACATCTCCAAACCGATTGACATGAAGGAGATGATGTGGGCGATACAGCGTTGTCTCCACACAGGCAATAAATAAAGTCCTTTACGATAACAAGCCGTGGGAGTACTTCCATATCCTTCGCAGACAGAACGGCAAGTCAGTGGAACAGATTGTCACAGGCTTATGACTGCCAATAAGTGTTCCTGACTCATGTTCTCTCCTCCAGTAATGCCGATGAACCTATCAAAAAAATATCGGCATGGAATTATAAAATATATCGGACTGAAATCATAAAATATATCGGATTATATTTGTAAAATGTTTCGGTGTCCTGTAAAATGATTCAAAAGGAAAACTGAATGGAAAAGCAAAACTATATGCCACGCATCATAGATAAAAAAATCGAAGAATACCTTGAAGTATTCGGAGCAGTATGCATTGAAGGCCCCAAGTGGTGCGGCAAAACCTGGACTTCTTCTTTTCACTGCGAAAGCGAGTTGTATATAGGTGATCCATCGGGTAATTTCCAGAACAGAAAACTGGCGGAGATGGCCCCTTCATTAGTCCTTAAAGGGGAAAAACCCAGACTTATAGATGAGTGGCAGGAAGTGCCACAGCTCTGGGATGCCGTACGTCATGAAGTTGATCACACACCCGGAAAAGGTCAGTACATACTGACGGGTTCAGCTACTCCGAACCATAAAGGGATCCTTCACAGCGGGGCCGGACGCATTTCAAAGCTGCGTATGCGTCCAATGTCTCTTTTTGAATCAGGAGATTCCTCAGGGGATGTATCACTGGAAAAACTATGCAGAAAGGAGCTGTCTCCTGTCTTTACCGGAGAAGTGGATCTTCAGAATCTCATCCGAGTGATTATCCGCGGAGGCTGGCCCGCCAGCATCCATGTTCACGATGATCAGGTTGCATTGCTGCCTGAAGAATATCTGAAAGCCGTTATTGGTGATGACGTGTACCGTATTGATGGCATACAGCGAAATGCAGGTAAAATGTGGCTGCTCCTTCGTTCACTTGCGAGGAACGAAAGTACGACTGTTTCCAATAGAACGCTCAGGAAAGATATCAAGGATGTGGACGATGAGGATATTGACGTCGAAACGGTAAAAGAATACCTGGATATTTTCGACCGGCTTTTCATCACTGATAACCAGCCTCCGTTTGCCACAGGGGTAAGGTCGTCCGTGAGGGTCAAGCAGGCTGTGAAGCGTCATTTTGCAGATCCTTCTCTTGCGTGCTCACTGCTTAAAGTAACACCTGCTTCGCTTTTGGGCGATCTGGAAACTTTAGGCTTCCTGTTTGAAGCTCTATGTGAAAGAGATCTGAAAATATATGCGGAATCCTTTGGAGGGAACCTGTATCACTATCAGGATTATCGCGGAAAGGAGATAGACGCGGTTGTTGAAATGCCGGATGGCAGCTGGTGTGCCTTTGAAATCAAACTTGGTGCAAACCAGATTGATGCCGCCGCAGAAAACCTGATCAATATCAGGAAAGCGTTTGAGGAAGATCCGAAAGGGAAGCCTCCTGCAGTTCTCTGTGTGATCTCCGGGATGAGCAGTGCGGCATATCAGCGTCCTGATGGGGTATATGTAATTCCGATCACAGCGCTGAAGAATTAGTTTCGATAAAAGAACTGGGTCAGGCAGGAGCGTACAGGCGTAATTAATCACATTCGTTCTGATAAGACGAAGGGTCTTCCCGAGTAATACTGATATTGTGTGCTTTGTCTGCCTTTTCCCTTTATAAAAACATCCTCCCGGCCACACTATTTTATGTTCCAAAATTGTATACATCTGATAGAATATCACTCATGAGAAAAACAAAGATCATATGTACCATCGGTCCCGCAGTTGAGAGCGAGGAAAAGATAAGGGCACTCATTGCCGCAGGCATGGATGCAGCCAGGTTCAACTTCTCACATGGAAGTCATGAAGAGCACAAAAAGAGAATTGATCTCGTGAAGAAGGTCTCACAGGAGATGAACTCTCCCGTGGCACTCATCCTTGATACTAAGGGTCCTGAGATCAGGGTCGGAGACTTCACGGACAAAAAGGTTGACCTGAAGGAAGGACAGACATTCACCCTTTACAGGGATCTCTCCCATCAGGGAGATGAAAACGGTGTCGGAATCACATATCCGTACCTTTCAGAGGACGTCACCCCGGGAACAACGATTCTCATCGATGACGGTCTTATTTCCATGACGGTTAAGGAAGTCGTTAACGGTGACATGGTATGTACCGTGAACAACGGAGGTAAGGTTTCATCAAAGAAATCGATAAACATTCCGGGTGTTGATGTAGACCAGGTGTTCATCAGCGAGAAGGACAGAAGCGACATAATCTTCGGCATCGAGCAGGACATTGACTTCATTGCCGCATCATTCGTAAGGAATCAGGATGACGTGAAAAAGCTCAGGAAACTTCTCAACGTAAACGGAGGCAAAAAAGTCCAGATCATCGCCAAGATCGAGAACGGTTCCGGTATCGACAACCTTGAGAAGATCATCGAGATCGCTGACGGCGTCATGATCGCCCGCGGTGACATGGGTGTTGAAGTTCCCTTCGACCACCTTCCCGCAATTCAGAAGAACATCATCAAAACATGTTACAAGAAAGGAAGAATCGTCATCACGGCAACCCAGATGCTTGATTCTATGCAGGAGCATCCGAGGCCGACAAGGGCAGAGGTATCAGATGTTGCAAATGCAATCTATGACGGCACTACCGCGATCATGCTTTCAGGTGAGACTGCCGCAGGCAAGTACCCGATTGAAGCAGTGCAGGCAATGAGCCGCATCGCTGAGTACACTGAAAACCAGATCAACTATCAGGAAAGATATCTCAAGAACAACCTTAACCTTAAGAGGGATATCCTCAACACGATCACAAGTGCTTCCGTCGAAGCATCCTTCTTCCTCAAGGCAAAGGCAATCGTTGTGGGAACAGTCACTGGATATACGGCTCATGTCGCATCATTCTACCGCCCTGCAGTGCCCATCATCGCATCATGCACCGATGAAAAAGCAACCAGACAGCTTAAACTTGACTATGGTGTATACCCTTACCACGTTGACCTTACCGACGACAGGGATGTGATGAGATCACAGGCACTCCAGA